>NZ_JACJDN010000026.1:0-14896 GCF_014163565.1 Pseudoalteromonas sp. SR45-5
CCACACCAATAACGGTATAATTAAGTACAACTTGCAAAGGAAATAACACAAAGCTTGCTAATACCAAGCCTCCACAACTACCAATAATAAAACGATTCCAGCGTGCATATGCCTGCACACTCAGCGACGGGCTACTGCCACGTGTACGCTTTGCTAGCCACATCATCATGCCCGAAATAGGTAAAAGCGCAGTACTTAAGCCAAGCAATACCCAAAGTAATTTTACAAACACCCCTGCAAAGTTCCCAAAGTGCAGCGGAAACATCAACTCAATTACTTTTATCGAAACACCTGAAATATCACCAAAACTACTCATCGACTGCACAAACTCACCATTGCCTTTATAATGCAGTAATTGAGAAGCAACTGCCTCGCCACCTAACAAACGCAAATACACCTGCGCATTCGCATCGTTATGCGCCATTATTGTGACATCCCTAATTAATGCTTCAGGGTAACGACTATGAGCATTGTCTAAAATAGTGTCTATTTTTGTAGGTTGCTTAATGTGGCTAACTACCGGCTCAGGAATTGCGGTAAACGTTTCTATTAACTTATCTTGATCGCCACCAAAGCTCACAAACGCAGCTGCTGGTAATAAAATAACGGTCGCAAGCCCTAAAAATGATCCTGTAAAACCAATTACAATATTAAATACGCTGCCCCAAATACCTATGACCTTATGAGCATCGCTTACTGCAATATCTAATCCTTTATCTCGCCTAAACGTAAAGAGCTCTTTTATCAATTTACGATGAATAAACAAGCCTGTCACTGCACTTACTAAAAGTGTTAAACCTAAAAAACCAGTGAGTATTAACCCAATTGGTCGCCCTAAATGCAAATCTGCATGAAACTCACCTATATAAGTTGGCGCATCCGTTTTTTTATTAGCGTAAAATTCTTGACTAGGCCCATAGTAAGTATTTTCCAGCGCCAATGTATTGGGATGAAATTGAAATACTCTGGCCACCTCTTGGTCATAGTTTTCATCGCCATGGTGGGATTCAAATACCAACGTTAATAAATGAAAGTTATGTCCACTTGGTAAAAACACATGAATGTTTTCGCCAAATACACTAGGCACCTGTTTATGATATTCGTTTACTAGTCGATTAATTTGCGCGCTGGCAACGTGTTGGCTAGATTGTAGCTCTGGATTTGCCCATATTTTTAACTCAGGTCGCGACAGCACTGCTAACGCCCCACTAAATGCAACAATAAATAGCAGTACAGCAGTAATAATTCCTACCCAGCTATGTAATAAAAATAGCTTTTTTAAAGTAATCGACTTCATCCCTGCCCCTGCGTTAACGCCCAAAAACTCAATAAACCATGTAATACACACAGTGCAAACATTACAACAAACGGTTGCCATACCTTTTGCGCCAAATACGCATAAATAAACAACGCAGTCCAAATAACAGGAAAGAGTAAAATAGGCAGTAATATTTGTTCATTCATTTGAAACGGTAAATAAGTTGTCATACCCGGAATCATTATTACCGCAGTAATTAGCGCTAGCACACATGCAATTAGGTGCCTTCGCCGTGTAGCTGTAAACGTTTTTTTATTATTCATTATTCGCTCATTAAATTTGCCCAAACATATACAAAACATCATATGCAAATGATAACAATTGTTATTATATTGTGCATTTAACACTTAATGCAATTTATTAAACACATTAAGTCTAAAAATACTGTTGGTTTGCTTTAAGAGCTTTTATGCTACGCCTCGCAATTTAGGTACGCAGTAATGCGTCATTTCAGTTAAGCCGAGTTCGGGCTTTTTAATTTTTCAGGAAGCAGTAAACCGTGGATATAATTAACGCGATTATTTTAGGTATTATTGAAGGTATAACAGAATTTTTACCCATATCATCAACTGGGCACTTAATTGTAGCGTCAAAGTGGTTAGGCATTGAATCAACAGACACTAACCTCGCCTTCGAAGTCATTATCCAACTTGCCGCCATTTTGGCGGTACTAGCCAACTATAAAGACAAGTTTAGCCCTAAATATTTCAATTTATGGGTGAAAGTTGCCATTGCATTTATTCCTTTGGGTATTATTGGTTTTATATTTAGTGATGTAATAAAAACACTGTTTAGCGTACCAGTAGTAGGTGTTATGTTTATTGTAGGCGGTGTGATCTTTTTACTATTAGAGCGCAGTTATAAAGAGGCTCACTGCACAACTACCGATGTAACCCAAGTTACTTATAAACAAGCACTTTGGATTGGCGTAGCACAAGTATTTGCGTTAATTCCGGGGACTAGTCGTGCTGGGAGCTCTATTGTTGGTGCCATGTTGTGTGGTTTAAACCGAAAAACCAGCGCTGAATTTTCATTTTTACTTGGTTTACCTGTACTTGCAGCAGCCTCAGGGTACGACTTACTTAAACATTACCAACTGTTTAGCTTAGATGACCTAACTGCCCTTGCTGTAGGTTTTTTAACGTCTTTTATAGTTGCTTATTTTACTATTAAACTATTCATACGCTTTCTAGAAAATTTCACTTTTGTTAGTTTTGGTCTTTACCGAATCGTATTTGGTGTTATTTTACTAACTAACCTAAATTCTGGTTAAGAGATTTAAAAACACTATAAATAATAACGATATTTAAGTCTGTTTCTCTCTAGCTAGAAATTTTTGGTGAAAACAAGGCAAATTTACGCGTCAATCGCTGGTCTATTGCAAGGAAATTCAACGCAGTTAGCACTAAAAAAGCTGCTTGAGATAGATTTATTATTCAGAACTCAGGTTAGCTATAGCCTACACATAAGAGAACATTATGAGCGAAAAAATAAACGAAGAAGCACTCCACGCCCTAAAAATAGCTTTTACTTACATGCCTAAAGCGATTGAAGTGACAAAGTATGAATATGGCGAGCGCTACCAAAGCGTACTTGATCACATTGAAGCTGTACGTGAAACACTGCTTATTAACGATGTTGACCCAGAGGAAGTAGGCGGCGATATCAACCCTGAGTACACACCAAACTCAACCTACTAATATACACAATAAGCTGCGAGCAACTTACTCGCAGTTTGTGTTTAAATCAGTTGTGCTTAATTAGAGAAAGTTTATATAAAGTAATAATTAACTAAATATATTTAATTTTTTTGTTAAACTAGTGCTTTATCAAGCTATAGACTCAGTTCTAAAACCAACAGGATATTTACTATTGAATTTTCTTAGGCAATTTCACGACATAGTATCTAACCAAAGCTTAGACTTTGATGAAAAAACCCATCAGCTACTAGCATTTGGACTTAAAGTGTTTAACCTTGATTTAGCTATTATTAGTAAGGTCGAGAAAAACTGCTATACCGTGCTACATGCCATTACGCCAGATAATGCATTAGAAATAGGTACTCAATTTGATTTAGATGGCACCTATTGTGTACACACTCTTAGTGCGGGTTCTGCACTTGCATTTCATAACGTCTCACAAAGCGCAATTGCTGACCATCCTTGCTATGCAAACTTTAAACTTGAGTCATATATTGGGGCACCTATTAAAATAGGTACCAATATATTTGGAACTGTAAATTTTTCTTCTGCCAATCAATCTCCAGTATTTACAGATGCCGCCTACGACTATATTGAGCTATTTGCGCAGTGGTTAGGGGCAGAACTAGCTCGCAGCATCACTAAAGAAAAATTAATAAAAAACAGCAATAGCTTATTAAAACTAGAAAGCATAGCAAATATAGGCACGTGGGAAGTTGACCTTACTAATAATAAAATTTATTGGAGTCAGCAAACTAAACAAATCCATCAAGTTGATGAAAACTATCAGCCTGAAATTGAATCTGCAGTTAACTTTTATAAAGAAGGTACAAGCAGAGACGAAATAAGTAAAGCAGTTGAGCTTGCTATACAACACGGCGAAAAGTGGCATCTAGAGCTTGAAATTATTACAGCCAAAAATCAGACCATTTGGGTATCTACATTTGGTGAAGCCGAATTTGACGGTGATACCTGTGTACGTTTGTTTGGTACCTTTCAAAATATTACCGAAGCAGTGGCTTTAAGAGAAGAGCTTAAAAATAAACAAGAACAAGCCGAGCGATTACTCGAAGATAGAAGCATGCTTTTTGCAAAAATAAGCCACGAACTTAGAACACCGCTAAATGGCATTACGGGCATGCTTACTACGTTAATAGATGAACATAACGAACAAAAGAGAACCGAAAAAATAAAAGTCGCGCTGCGTAGCGCAGATATACTCTTGAGCATAATAAACGAAGTACTCGATTTTTCTAAAATTAACCACGGTGAGTTAAAACTAGAACCCACGGATGTTTTATTAAATACAACATTTACTGATCTCATTTCTTTGTACACCCCGTTATTTAAAAACAGCAATGTAGAACTAGAAGTAAAAAATGAAATTTCTGATAGCTGCTGGGCATATTGCGATAACACACGCCTAAGTCAAATTACCTCCAACTTATTAAGTAATGCGTTAAAATTTACTGAGCGTGGTTGTGTAAAACTGCACACGTCTGTGATTAATAACAATAATAAATTAACGCTAAACATTAAAGTCGCCGATACGGGAAGAGGCATGACTAGCCAATTTCTTGAATCTTTATTCTCCCCTTTTACTCAAGAAGTAGATGCTAAAAACAGTAAAGGAGGCACAGGACTTGGCCTCGCAATAGTTAAAGAACTTGTTGAGTACATGGGTGGAACAATCAAGGTCAGTAGTAAAGTTAATCAGGGAACTACTTTTTCGCTAAGTATCCCTATAGAGCTAGGTAAAGAGCAAAAAGTAGAGCTAAATCCGCTATCAAAAATAAACATTAACGCTTCTAAGCTTTCTGTTTTAGTGGTGGATGACAACGACATAAACAGGCTAGTTCTTGATGCGTCGCTTAATAAACTCAAAATAAAGCCAGACTTTGCAGTAGATGGGCAAGATGCCATATTTAAATGCGAGCAAAAGCATTACGACCTTATTTTTATGGATTGTATTATGCCTATACTCGATGGTTTTGAGGCTACAAAACAACTGCGATCAAAAAGTATCTGTCCGCACGATTCAACCTATATTGTTGCCCTTACAGCCAATACTTCATCGCAAGATAAATTAGCGTGCAAACAAGCTGGTATGGATATGTTTATTTCAAAACCGTTTAAAATGCATTCTTTAGAAGTCGCTATTGCGTCAGCGGCGCAATTACTAAAGCTTTAAAAATATTAGCTTTGCACACTTAACCGCGTGCTAAATATAGTTAGATAAGGCATTAACAATGAAAAACATAATTAGAACTATATTACTAACTGTCCTTATTGTTGCAGTATTTAAAGGCGTTTCCACTGGGCAATGGAGCTCATCAATAACAATAGTTATCGTATCAGGCGTATTGCTGTTAGTTACATTTATCAGTGCTAAGTCATCACGTGGATCATCTGCTTATACTGGCAGTGACTCAACAGCTTCCTCTAGCAGTAACTCATCACATTCTTATACAAATTGCGGCGGCGATTCTGGTGGTGGGTGCGATTAAATCGTGTGCTAATTCTTAAGCATTAAAAAAGCCGCCTTTGGAGAAGGGCGGCTTGGGTTAACAAACAGCTATGGGTGTAGCCTTGCTGTTATATCAAGAGAGTTTTTACTAATTACATTAAGCAGCGCTTTGATCAGCTTCTTCAGAGTGACGAATTAAATAATCAAATGCGCCTAAGCTTGCTGTTGCACCGCTGCCCATTGCAATAATAATTTGTTTAAACGGAGTATTGGTTGCATCCCCCGCGCCATAAATGCCTGGTAATGAAGTTGCGCCTTTAGCATCAATTAGTATTTCACCAAATTTGCTTAATTCAAGGTCGCTGTCTTTTAACCACTCGGTATTTGGTATTAAGCCTATTTGTACAAATATACCGGCAAGTTCAAGCTCTTTGCTCTCCCCCGACACTCTATCTGTGTACATTAAGCCAGTTACTTTTTTACCATCACCAAGTACTTCGGTTGTTTGTGCACTTTTTATAATAGTAATATTAGCCATGCTTTTAGCTTTACGAATAAGCACTTCATCGGCTCGTAGTGTGTCTGCAAATTCAAGTACCGTAACGCTTTGCACAATATTAGCTAAATCGATTGCCGCTTCTATACCTGAATTACCACCACCAATTACAGCAACAGGTTTGCCTTTAAATAAAGGGCCGTCGCAATGTGGGCAATATGCCACACCGTGGCCACGATACTCTTGCTCACCTGGTACGTTCATTTCGCGCCAGCGTGCACCAGTTGCAAGTACGAGCGACTTAGCTTTAAGTACTGCGCCATTTTCTAGTGTAATTTCGTAACCATTGTTATAACCAAGTGCCGCTGCACGCTGATTATGCATTACATCTACATCGTATTCTTTAACGTGCTCTTCAAGCTGGGCAACCAATTTAGGCCCTTCAGTCGCTTTAATCGAAATAAAGTTCTCTATTGCTAGTGTATCGGCAACTTGTCCACCAAATCTATCAGCAACAATGCCTGTATTTAACCCTTTTCGTGCTGAGTAAATTGCAGCCGACGCGCCCGCTGGGCCGCCACCAACTACCAGTACATCAAACTCGTCTTTTTCGCTTAGCGCTGCTGCTTGTTTAGCAGCCCCTTTGCTATCTACTTTGTTAAGTATGTCAGTAAGGCTTAGTGCACCTTGGCTAAATGGTTCGCCATTTAAATATACAGCCGGAACAGCTAAAATATTTCGTTCTTCTACTTCATCTTGAAATAATGCACCGTCAATCATGGTGGCTTTAATATTACTGTTTGTCGCTGCCATAGTGTTAAGTGCTTGCACTACTTGCGGGCACGTTTGGCAACTTAAACTTATGTATACTTCAAAGTTCAGCTCTTGAGTAAGCGATTGTATTTGCTCAATGTCTTCGCTTTTAGCTTTACTTGCGTGTCCGCCAGTATGCAAAAGTGCTAACACTAAACTTGTGAATTCATGACCCATAGGTACGCCTGCAAACGTAACATGAGTTTTTTTAATAGGCGAATGTACAACCATTGACGGGCGACGTGCGCTTGTATCAGGATTGCTTATTACAGTAAATTTATCGCTTAGTGAGGCTAAATCGTTTGCTAAGCTTTCTACTTCTGCTGATTTTTTGCTGTCATCCAAGGCAATAAGCAGCTCAACAGGTTGAGTAAGCGATTCGAAATGGCTTTTTAATTGATTTTTTATGTTGTTATCTAACATGGCTTAACCCTTTTAGGAAAATTTAAACAGCAAGCCTCCCATGCCAAATAATGCATGTGCTTAAACAAGTATATTGATATAGGAGGCACCAACAAACGAATGTTCGTTGATTTAAGGGCAGTTACCTGCCCTTATAAAAGTGGGTAAACCTATATTTAGATTTTACCAACTAAATCTAGTGAAGGTGCAAGTGTGTCTTCACCTGGCTGCCAAGATGCAGGGCAAACTTCACCATCGTGAGTTGCAATGTATTGTGCAGCTTGTACTTTACGAACTAGTTCTTTAGCGCTTCGGCCAATTCCTAAATCGTGAGTTTCGATTACTTTAATTTCGCCTTCTGGGTTCATTACAAATGTACCGCGAAGTGCTAAACCTTCTTCTTCAATCATTACACCAAAGCTACGTGTAATACGCCCTGTTGGGTCGCCAATCATTGGGTAAGTAATTTTACCGATAGTGTCTGACGTGTCATGCCATGCTTTGTGAGTAAAATGAGTGTCAGTAGATACTGAGTAAACTTCTACGCCCATTTCTTGAAGTTGTGCATAGTAATCTGCAAGGTCACCTAATTCGGTAGGACATACAAATGTAAAGTCTGCTGGGTAAAAGAAGAAGATAGACCATTTACCTAGAACATCTTTTTCAGACAATTCTACAAAGTCACCGTTGTGGTAAGCGGTTGCATTGAATGGTTGTAATTTTGTATTGATTAATGAAGTGCTCATGGTATTTCCTCATCTGTGTTTATGTATTTTAAAAGTAATCAACGCTTTCGTTTTAAACGACTTTCTGCGTTGGCTTGATTAATACAATAAGGCCAATAGGAAATTAAATAAAATTGATTGTTTAGATTAAAACAATCGATTTTTTGGGTTGAACTATATAATCATTGTTATCGTAAGCATTATTTGAATTGTAAACGCTGGCGAATTATTAAGACCGCTAATCGCAATACTGCTACAATAGCCTCGCTTCAAATAAGTCATTAAATATAAGGCACACCGTAATGGAAAAATTTGTTAACCATATACAGCTAGGTTACCTAGGCTTAATCCCGTTTTTAGGGTGTGTAGGTTGGCCGCTCATGTTTGGCAGTAATAGCCTTAACTTGGAGTTTTTTACTTTTTACAGTATCGCCATTTTAGCATTTATGGCGGGTAACTTATGGCGCGCCGGAGAGCAAACTTATAGCAATGCGATAAAAGCTGTTGTTCCTGTAATACCTATACCATTTTTATCATTTTTACCTGTTGAGTGGGCACTCGCTTGTTTAGGTGCTAGTTTTTGGTTAGTACTTATATTTGAAAAAGCCACGCCGCAATGGCAAACCTATCATAAAGATTATCAAAAAATGCGCTTTGTACTTACCTCTGTTGTGTTTGTGTGTCATATCCTTACTATTGGTATGAGTATTTACCCTAAATAACAGCTGTAAACTTAAATATTGCGTGGTAATAAGGTAATATCCGCGCACTGCTATTTGAGGACACACCATGATTGACCAACTACGCCAACAACTCGACGAACTTGGCGAAAACTACGTAGAAAAAAACGCTGCATTTAAAATCAAAGTGATCCCATTTTTTTGTGCTATTCGCATTAAAAAAGATCATAAAAGCGAAGGTCGTTTAAGCTTTTATTCAAGTCAATTACTCGAAATATTTTTAGTCGTCTTATTTTTGCTATTCGGTTTAACACTGTACGATACAGATGCAGGATTTACTCACGGCCCTATTCATATTGCCTTTGCCATTTTAATTACCTTTAATCTTATTATTAAACAAATCGCTATTGAAGGGTTAAAAACCAGACTTGCGTTTCATCGTTTACTAGCAAAAGACTCACAAACAAATAGCGATATAAATAATACTGCTACAAACATAAACGCTAAATAAAATATGTATTTAAATCCTCAATGGCGAATACTCACCGTAGGCGATGGCGATTTATCGTTTTCGAACGCTATTTACACTCATCTATCGCCAAAAGCTTTGGTTGCATCCACTTACGATGACCAAATTACTATTGAGCAAAAATACCAGCACAATGCACTTAGCAACTTAAAAGCGCATAACGTTGAGGTACTTAATAGTTTTGATGTAACAAACCCTGCATGTTGGCAAGCTCTAAGTGAAAACCAGCACAGCTTTGATGTGGTTATTTTTCAGTTTCCGCTTATACCTGCATTTGTTGGCCGAGAAGCGTTTGAAAACAACACGCGCCAAACCAGTATGAACGTATTAAACCGCGCTTTACTGCACCAATTTATTAAATACGCTAACGAATACGCGCTTGATAAAAATGGGCCAATGCTTTGTTACATCACCTCAAAGGATGTAAAACCTTATCGAGAATGGAATATAGAGGGGAGTTTAAATAACGGTTTAACCGCAGATTACTTAGGCCAAATCCCATTTGATATTAGCCATTTTGAAGGTTATAAAATTCGTAATGTTGACCGCGACAAACACGTTAAAGACACAAGCGGCATAACTTACGTTTTCAGCCCAAAAAGTCTCGATAAACATACTAGCGAATTAAGCTCACGCCTTACAATGCCTGCATACTTAACATCTAACCATTGCCCCCTATGCCGCGTTGGGCCTTATGTGGCAAGCGAGGACGAAGCCAAGCATCTAAACGCTAAAAAGCATCAGCAAATGCTGCATCTTGAAAGCGATTGGCAACAATGGCTAAATGAGTTTTATAGCTAATTAATAGCCCTACTACTGTTTATTTAATTACTTCCTTGCGTGTTTAATTAAATCAGCCGCTTTTTCAGCAATCGCAATTACCGGCGCATTTGTGTTGCCGGTAATAATAGTAGGCATAATCGACGCATCAACTACGCGTAAGTTACTTACCCCGTGTACTCGTAAATTAGTATCTACCACTGCCATTGAGTCTTGCCCCATTTTACATGTCCCGACCGGGTGATATTCGGTATCTGCAGTTTGGCGTATAAACTCGATTAGCTGATCATCATTATTTATATCAAGCGAGTAGAGCATTTTACCGCGTATGTTATCAAAAGCGTTGCTTTGCATAATAGCGAGTGTTTTTTTAAGACCAGCAAGCATTACAGTTAAATCATCTGGATGGCTTAAATAATTAGGGTCAATAAGCGGTGCACTACGCGGGTTGTTATCTGCTAATGTAATCGTGCCTCGGCTTTTAGGGCGCATAATACTGCTGTGTATACTGTAACCATGCCCAGTGTGTAATTTACGACTATGATCGTCCACCAGCCCTATTACAAATTCTAGCTGCACATCGGGCGCTGGCGAGCCTTCAAATAATTTAATAAACGCGTGCGACTCTGCAAAATTACTGGTTAATCGCCCTTGTCGTTTTGTAAACCAGTTAACGCATCCTTTTAAAATGCTGGCAATGCCAAGCGGGCTTATACCAAATGTGCCTTTACTTGTTTTTGATTTATAAAGTGGCACTACCGTTAAGTGATCTTGTAAATTAGCGCCAACACCTTCAAGTACGTGCTGAACCTTAATGTTATGTGCACTTAACTGCTCTTTTGGGCCAATACCCGAAAGCATTAATATTTGCGGCGAATTAATAGCGCCAGCACTGAGTATTACCTCTTTTTTAGCACGTAAATTAATAACTTCTTTATTGCGCTCTATTTGCACACCTTGCGCTATCTTATTGGTTACATTTATTTTATTAACGTGGCTATGGGTTAATACCGTTAAATTCGGGCGGTTTAAATACGGTGTTAAATATGCTTTTGCTGCACTACAACGCTCGCCATTGTGCTGAGTTACCTGCGATAAACGCGCACCGCTTTGCTCTTTGCCATTTATATCGTCGCTTAAATCAACGCTCTGCTCAGCACAGGCATTTAAAAAATATTGGTTTACATTGCTTGGGTTACTTAGCTCTTGTACATGTAGCGGGCCTTTTGTTCCGTGCAGCTCATTATTTATAAACGCTTTATTGTTCTCAGATTTAATAAAGTACGGGAGTAAACTCTTAAAATCCCAGCCTTCATTACCAAGCTGTGCCCAATTATCGTAATCGTATTTGTTACCGCGAATATAAACCATTGCATTGGTAGAGCTTGACCCACCCAATACTTTGCCGCGCGGCACAAAGCCACAGCGGTTATTAAGCTCTTTTTGTGGCACCGTATTGTAATGCCAGCTATTTATGCCATAAGGCACACTCGCTGCTATGCCAGCTGGCATTTGCACAAATGCACTTTTATCGCTGCCGCCAGCTTCAATTAAACACACACTGACATTTTTATCCTCAGACAATCGCGATGCCATAACGCAGCCGCCACTGCCTGCGCCAATCACAATGTAATCAAATGTTGTATTGTTCATGGTGTACCTTAATAAAAGTTTTAAACGGTCTTAACAGTAATAGTGCATAGAAAAACCCAATAAAACTTGATATTTTTAGACATCACTTATTTGGGGTTAACCATGAGCAGCCTAATCAGAGCCACGTCATTACAAGGTATAGACACGCTAATTAGCGAATTTGGCGGCGAACCGCATGAAATAATGCAAAGCTGTAATATTAGTAACGTTGACTTTAAAAATCTCGACAACCAATATTTACCTTATCGAGATTACGCTGAGCTTTTAGAATACTGTGCTTGTAAGTTCAATTGCTCTAGTTTTGGCCTTAAGCTCGCAAGTAGACAAAACTTTGATATTTTAGGACATATTGCAATAGCTGCCAAAAGTAGTACTAATTTAGGTGATGCACTTAATTGGGTTATTAAATACCTTCACTTACACAGCCCTGCACTTAGCTTAAATTCGCACCCTTTAGAGAATGATAAAAGCTTGTTTTTATCATTCGAAATTAATTTAAAACCATTACCGCACATAAACCAAGTCATTGAGCTAACCATTGGTTTAGCATTAGCTGTTATTAAAAAGCTGAGTAATAACCGCTGCAAACCAATTAATATATTTTTGCCAAAAAAGTTAAGTACTAATACTCGTGCCTATAACACTTACTTTGGTTGTAACGTTATAGAGCATCGCAACAGCGCTGGCATTGTAATCTCAAAAAGTGATTTAACTCTTGAGCTTGATCACCCTAAACTAAATAAAGTACAAGCAGCGCTAAACTTCTTGGCAAAAAACAAAGAACACACACAACCGTTGCCCAACCAAGTTAGTGCGCTAATTAGGCCTATGCTTCCTATTTATCAATGTAGTAACCAAACTATTTCAGCTGCGCTGGGTATGCACCCGCGTACTCTGCATCGAGAACTTATCAAACATAATACGAGTTTTGTAAAACTAAAAGATGCCACTCGCCGCGCTTTAGCTGCACACTATTTAGCGCAAAACCAATTTACAATCTCAACCATATCTGAGCTTTTAGGATATCAGGAACAAGCAACACTAAGTGTTAATGTTAAACGCTGGTTTGGATGTTCTCCTCGAGCATATAGAACTAAAAAAATGTTAAACTAAATACTCTTATTATTTTTATTTAAGCTAAGGAGTGAGCATGAACGTTGTTATTGTTGGCACCAATTTTATTAGCGACACATTGTTAGCAGCTGCAAATACGTTAAACGATTTTAATTTATATGGGGTGTGCTCGCGCGCAGTATCTAGCGGCGAAGCATTTTTAGCCAAACACCCACAAAATGCACAAGCAAAAATTTTCACCTCAATCGAGCAAGTTTGCCAAGATCAAAATGTCGATGCTGTCTACATAGCCGCCCCTAATAGCTTACACAAACAATATGCCGTTATGTGTCTAGAAGCGGGTAAACATGTCCTTGGCGAAAAACCATCAGCTGCCAATTCTAAAGAGCTTGCAAGCATTATAGCTACAGCAAAAAAGCATCAGCGCCTTTACATGGAAGCCATGATGACCACTCACTTGCCTAACTATGAACAGCTACAACAGGCAATGGTAAAAATTGGCACACCTCGTAAATATATTGGCCAGTACAGTCAATACTCATCGCGTTACGATAGGTATAAAAATGGTGAACGCCCAAATACATTTTTACCCGAGTTTGCAAATGGCGCTTTAGTTGATTTAGGGATTTACCCACTGTATTTATTAATTGCACTTTGGGGGGCACCAAAAAGCGTGAGTGCCAGTGGCGTATTGCTCGATACTGGTGTAGATGGTGCGGGCGATGTATTACTAAACTATGCAGATAAACAAGCCGTTATTAGTTACTCCAAAATATCGCAAGGCGACAAAATAACCGAAATACAAGGCGAGCTTGGGCGCATACGTATAGAAGCCGTCTCGCAACTTAAAAAAGTGGAATTTATTGCTAATAATGGTGATGTAGAGGTTATATCCCAGCCGTTTGATGAGCACTTTATGAAATACGAAGTTGAGCATTTTATGTCATTAGTGAAGCAAAATATCCTTGAGTCACCTGTTAATACGCACATTTTAGCCAGTAACGTAATGAGCGTTCTTGATGAAGCGCGCAAACAGCTTGGGGTTGTGTACCCTAACGACTAATTAAATAAAATATGGGCGTTAACCAACGACAGCTAACGCCCAGAAGAAAGCTTAAATAGCTCTCGTACAACGACACATTTTACAAAACACTTTAAAATAGCGATCCCCATCCATGGGCAATCAAATACTTCTACAACAAACTTAACACTGACAACCCAACTCGGTTTATTACCAATATTTATTACTCAATAACCTTAAATCTAACCTAACACATAAAAACATTACCAATCAAGCTGGCCAATTACATTATTTTAAACTAAATTGGTAATACAAGAATGCAACCGTTGGTGTATAGTGGTTTTTAACCCTAACATCGCGTTAGAATTTTGACATAATAGTGAATTTTAAGGTAACCTCTGATATTAACAGTTGGTTTTGACTTATAGGCCCCAGAGGCCATTATTCCTTAAGGTAATGAAGGTAAAGTATGGGTAATCGTCGCTTATTTTGGTGCATAGTTGATAAAATTGAGTCTTTAATAAATCAAGGCGAATTTTCTGCTGGGAGTCGTTTACCACCTGAACGTGAACTTGCAGAAATGTTTGATGTAAGCCGCCCTACCATTAGAGAAGCTATTATCGCATTAGAAGTACGTGGCCGAGTTGAAGTTAAAACTGGCTCTGGTGTTTACGTAGTAGAACAAAAAAATGCATCTATAAAATCAAAAGAGATCAGTGCATTTGAACTTACTCAAGCTCGCGCATTAATTGAAGGCGAAATTGCCGCTCTAGCTGCTCAAAGCATTACAGAAGAAGAACTAGAGCAACTAAATAAAACATTAATTGCTATGGAAAAAGGCCTATATGTTGAGCAAGCCGATCGTGAGTTCCACGAAATTATAGCTAGAGCAACGCGTAATAAAGCACTTGAATTTGCAGTGTCTAACTTGTGGGATTTACGTTTAACAAATCCACAAATTGTTGCTGACTATGGCAGTGTGTGTAAAAACAATAACGAGTGCGTTATGGATGAACACACCGCTATTTATACAGCCCTAAAGTCGCATGATGCAAATGCAGCGCGCAGTGCAATGCACAAACATTTTAACCGCTTAATTAACGCTTTATTTGACGCTGTAGAATCGCGTGCACTTGAAGAAATTAAACGTAAAAATGATGAAAAACGAGGCCTCTACTCGCTTGATGGCTTAGTTAATAAAAGTGCCCACTAAGGCCTTTTAACCAACTGATTAAAGT
>NZ_JACJDN010000270.1:0-5236 GCF_014163565.1 Pseudoalteromonas sp. SR45-5
ATTGCCCAAAAAGCCTGTTGTAACTATCAACTGTCCGACCGACTTGGCTATTCATAGTAAGTCTGAACCTCTACAACAAGTTTTTCAGCAGTTACTTATGAACTCTGTAATTCATGGATTTATAGGTAAAGAAAACAATGAAATTCGCTTTGACGTAGAACTCGTCGGGAAAAAATTAACAATCATTTATTCTGACAATGGTCAGGGCGTTGACAAAAACATTAAAAATAGAATTTTTGACCCATTCGTAACTTCAAAGCGCGGGCAAGGCGCAAGTGGCTTAGGCATGCACTTAGTTTATAACCTAGTAACACAAGCACTTGGCGGAAGAGTGATGTTTGATCTTGAAGAAAAACGCGGTGCTCGCTTTATAATTACTATTCCTTAAATAAAGATCATTAAAAAGTGCATATATTTAAAATTTATCCTTGAATTAGCATTTAATGACCTCATTAATGAGGCATGTGATAAGTGCGTAACATTATTTAATTGCTTTAAATAAATATTACCAAGCGATTTATGAACTTTTTTATCTTTGCTGTATCACATACATTGATGAAAGGTTAAAAGGTTAAAAAGTGATATAGTTTTGCTTTGAATTAGTCTGATTATTTTAAGTACCTTGTTTAATTGAATGATATGTCAATTATCAAAGGAAAATGGCTTCGACTTTATGATTCAAATAGCTACATCCATGTATATATCAATTAAACAGTAGTTTTTGCACTGCCCTTTTTTAGTAGACTTTGGACACCCTACTGTTTTATTTTTATCCAATTTGTTTTTTCCTTGTTAACAAATGGGTATAATCCTATAATCTCTAGTAATCGGTTATAAATTAGTCACCGATTTTTTATAAATAATATATTCCAAAAGGTTAATTAATAATGCAAACGCCAGTCATTCTAATCGTAGAAGATGAAGACGTAACTCGACTGAACCTAGTTAGTTTATTTGAAGCTGAAGGGTACAAAGTTATTGAAGCCATTGATGGCGATGATATGCATGACAAGCTTACAAATAACGATGACGTTAATCTTGTAGTTATGGATATCAACCTTCCTGGTAAAAACGGTCTTATTTTAGCCCGTGAATTACGCCAAAAGCGTAAAGTAGGTCTTATATTCCTAACTGGTCGTGACAACGATGTTGACCGTATTTTAGGTCTTGAAATTGGCGCAGATGACTACGTCACTAAACCGTTCAACCCGCGTGAATTAACTATCAGAGCTCGCAACCTTATTACTCGTACTGCCTTAGGTGGCGAAGAGTCAGCACTAGAAACAAATGGTGTTATTACGTTTAATGGTTGGGAACTTGATGAAAACAGCCGTTGCCTTACTTCTCCAAATGGCGACGCTAAACGTTTACCTAAAGGTGAGTACAGAGCACTTCGTTTAATGCTTGATTCTCCAGGTCGCATTTTCAGCCGTGAGCAATTAATTAAGCATATGACAGGCCGTGAGCTTCGCGCAAATGACCGTACTGTTGACGTTACTATTCGTCGCATTCGTAAGCATTTTGAAAGTGATAACTCAACGTCTGAGTTAATCAGCACCATCCATGGTGAAGGTTACCGTTTCATTGGTAAAATTGACGCTTAATTAGAGCTAATTAGTTTCACTCTAATTGCTGTAAAAATAAATGAAGGGCTTTTTGTCCTTCATTTATTTTATCTGCCAAAATATCTAACCACTGCTTTAACACCTCATCAGATTCATCAATCGCACCATGTTCCATTATTTTGGCATGAAGCTGCACATCATTAAGACCTACTGAGCCAGCCGCCCCTTTGAGTTTATGCGCTACTGATTCATACTCTTCTCTATCACTAGTATTTAATGAAGTAAGTAACTCTTGCTGATATTGTGGACTTAGCTTTTCGAATAGCTGACTACTGCGTCTAAACACAACTAAGCCCATTGAATTGACAAAGTCTTCTATTGTTTCTATATCTAATAAGTGTGCATCAATGCCTTTAAGGGCTTCTTCACTTACTTTTAACAGTGGCTCTGTGCATTCACTTTGCTTAATTCCAAATAAATCAGCCAGCATTTTATCAAGCTTCACTGTGTTAATTGGTTTAGCAAGCGCCCCTTGTATTGATATACCTTCAAGCTCTTCTTCAGCACTACGAACATTGGCCGTAAGTGCCACAATAGGTAGTTTATCAAAATGACTATCTGAGCGTATTTGCTTGGCAACTACGTCACCATTTATATCAGGCAATTGCATATCAAGTAATACTAAATCTAAGTCATCTTCGGTTTCGACAAACGAGAGTGCATCTTCACCGGTTTCAGCCCACAACACTTCATGCCCGCGTTGCTCTAATAAGTTTGTAGCAATTTCGGCGTTAAGAGGTACATCTTCTACTAGTAAAATATACAAACCACGACCAACATAACTTTGCTCTGTTGGTGCTACACATAGACTAAGCGGTATTTGAACTGTAAAGCAACTTCCTTCGCCCTCAGTACTATTTACTGTAATTATCCCTTTCATCGCACTTACAAGTGCCTTAGTTACAGCCAAACCAATACCGGAACCTATTGCGTTAGTCCCTTTTAAATCTGGCGCTTTGTAATACATATCAAATATATGAGCAAGCTGCTCTGGCGGAATACCTTGGCCGGTATCCGATACTTTCATAACTAACCATGGGCCTTCAACTCTGTTTTCTCGGCTACATTCAAGTGTTACCTTTCCTTGCTGTGTAAACTTAACGGCATTATTAATTAAGTTCCAAACAACTTGGCGTAAGCGAGTTGGGTCGAGCTGTGCGTAAATATCCAGCACCCCATTGCGCTTAATATCAAACTCTAGCTCTTTTTGCTCCGCGATTAAGCCCGCAAAGTTAACAACGTCATTTATAAAGTCTGATACGTTAATAGAGTTGGTCACTATATCGAGCTGATCTCTATCTATTTTGTCTAAATCAATAATATCGTTAAAAATATTGCCGAGCGTTTCAGCACTCGAAAATATAGTATTACCCCAACTACGCTGCTGTTTGTTTAAGTCAGTATCAAGCAGCATTCGTGTTAAACCAACAATACCATTGAGCGGTGTACGTAGTTCATGGCTTAATGTGGCAATAAACTTACCTTTGTCTTTATAGGCCGTTTCGAGCGCTTGAGCGGCCTCCTTACGACTTGTGATATCACGACCAAAGCCCAGTAGACCAATGTAATCACCTTCATCATTTATAAAAGGTAATTTACGCAGCTCAAACCAACGCGTTTCGCCATTTACCTCATAACCCACATCAATGGTTAGTGCTTTATGGCTTTGCTCTACTTCTTTATCGGTTTTCAAAACTTCAGATAAAAAGTGACTCGGGAATATCTGCTCCACCGTTTTGCCAATTAGTTCGCTACTTGATTTACCCATTACTTCTTCAAACATTTTATTACAACCGGCAAACACGCCATTGTTATCGCGGTAATAAAATAAATCAGGAGATGAATCAACTATTGAGCGCTGCAGCATGCTTTGTTGAGCAAGTTCTTGTTGTGTTTTTTTACGCTCAGCAATTTCTCGTCGTAGTTCTTCGATAGCGCGGTGCTTGGCATGAAATGCCATTTTACGCTCATCAATTTCGATGTTTAGACGGTTAATGTTATCTTTTAGGGTTTGATTTAAAAGCTTTTCTTGCTTGGTGGCGCTGTCTAAATAAGCATATGAGGCATCTAGTTGTCGAATTGAATTAAGCAACACACTTATAATTAAAGGAGAAACCACAGCCGTAAAAAATACCACGGCTAAAATATCAACCAGGTGTAATTCGCCTATCGCCACATAATAAAACATGCTCGATAAAATAAGAGATACAGTTAAAAATAAAGTGTAACAAATAGCAGCGGTTTTAAATTCACCAAATCGCGTTATTGAGCTGGAAAGTACCCGAGCCCAAGGGCTCAAAGAATAATCGGTCATACGTAATTTTATCTCTTAGCTGTGTACTTAATATAAAGAAGGCAATGCGTATGTATAAACATACCATTTTCCCAGATTTTAGCATTTTTCTCCTACCACTACTCACGTTGTGCGATAAAAACAGAATTTTTCATGTTTGATTTAGCTCATCTATTAAACTCATCATTTCAGCAATAAATTATTTAGTGTAAAATGCCCCGCTTTATTATCCCCAAAATACGAGTAGCGCACATGCAAACCAATATGCCAGATATAGCAGACACTGCACCCGCTTTACAAACAGGTAAATTAGACTGGGTTGGCATGGGCGAAATAGAACTGCCATTTATTTTTGAATCCCGAGACTTATCTCCAGTTACAGTAAACGCCAAAGCGCGTGCATTTGTAAATTTACATAAAGAAGATGCCAAAGGCATTCATATGTCACGTCTATTTTTGGCACTTGATCTGCTTTCAACCGAGCAGCAAGTCAATCCGCAAACGATAGCGCAAGCACTCGATACCTTTATAACTAGCCACGAAGGGCTGAGCGATAAAGCACAAATTGAATTCAAATTTGAATTACCGCTACGCCGTAAGTCACTATTAAGTGGTAAAGCGGGCTGGAAAAGCTACCCAGTTGTACTTACCAGTACAATTGAAAATAACGTTATTAGCTACGAGCTAACCGTAGATGTTACTTATTCTTCAACGTGCCCATGCTCTGCTGCACTTGCGCGCCAGCTTATACAAAACGCGTTTAACGAAAAGTTTAACCAAGAAACGTTAAGCCAAAAAGATGTGCACGAATGGCTAGGCACTACACAAGGCATTGTAGCTACTCCCCACTCGCAGCGCTCTATTGCCAACGTAAAAGTAAAGCTTGATAGCAACATTCAAGAATTTGACGTAGTTACGCTAATTAACACTCTTGAAGCTGAGCTTAAGACACCAGTACAAGCGGCAGTAAAACGTGAAGATGAGCAAGAATTTGCCCGTTTGAATGGTCAAAACCTTATGTTTTGTGAAGATGCAGCGCGTAAAATTAAAGCATTGCTAGAGGCAAACAATTACAGTGATTATTGGCTGCAAATAAACCACTATGAGTCACTGCATGCACACGATGCTGTAGCTATTGCAGTAAAAGGTATTAAAGGAGGCTACAAAGCTTAATCGCTGTGTAGCTATTGCTTGTAAACCAGTCGGTAATTATTTTATAACCCATACTTTTTAGGCACGTAAATTGCTTTGTTTGAGCAGTGTCAATTTGTTGTTATGGAGTTACCGTATGGAATTCGCTTTATTATTAATCCTAGTA
>NZ_JACJDN010000271.1:0-5210 GCF_014163565.1 Pseudoalteromonas sp. SR45-5
AGCATAAGTGATTTTCAAATTAGCTAAATTTATATCCAGTTCTTTAAACATTTGCTTTGGTAAAATATGCCCTGATCGGCTGGTAGGATAATCAAGCAAACCTATGCGTTTATCTAAAAAATATTGTTTAGTAATTCGAGGTTTTTCTTTAGAAGATATAAAAAAAGCCGTGTAGTCAGAAAAACCAACTACGGGTTGGTAGTTATAGGTCGACTCCGCTTTAAATGCAGCCATAATATTACTTTTAGCCAAAATTAGGTCAGCAATTCCTTTACCAACAAACTCAAAGCTATCTGCCGTTCTATATCCCCAATACCCTTTTACCGAGCCATATTGCTTAGCTACTACGTTATCAGAGCATAACTTTTGTGTTAATAACTTGGCTATTTTTTTTGATTGTGTAAAAACAATTAATTGGTCTTTATTACTTGTAGCAGTTGTTTGACACTCTGTTGAGGTTTCGATCATAACCGGAAAATGTAAATCATCATTGTATACACTAACTTGACCGCAAACCCACGTAACGACCAACAATAGAAACAAAAATGTAACAATTAACATTTTGTGCAACACAATATTTTTATAATTCAAAGCAATGCCACCCAAAAATAGACGATATAGTGTATTTGAACAATTTCGCTTACCTATTACAACAAGTAATTTTACCTGTTAAATATAAGAGACTGATTTTAAAGGTAATTGAATAAGAAATTATGAATTTTAATAAGTCCTTCCTATCAACATTAAAAATGAGGACAATTGACCGCATTAGCTTATAGCAACCCCATGAAATATTCATTTAGGAAGTTTTAATGCATAACAATATAAAGTACTCGATATCTTCTGCGCTTTTGATTAGTGCGATATTCACAAGCACTAACTCACACGCTTGGGGTCAAAATGGCCACCGTATTGTAGGGCAGATTGCACAATCTCATATAAGCGAAACTACTAAAGCAGCAATTAAACCTTATTTAGATGGTGAGTCACTTGCGCAAATATCAACCTGGCCTGATGAAATGCGCTCTGCTCCTGGCGACTTTTGGCAAAAGAAATCATCTCGTTGGCATTACATTAACGCAGCCCCAGGAAAATCTTTCAGCTTCAATCACGATCATACTAAAAACAAAGAATCTGTAAGTAATATCCTCGAGGGCATTCACTATTCAATGCAAACACTCACTGATAAAAATAGCACCTTAGATGCTAAGCAGTTCAGTTTGCGTTTTTTAGTGCATTTAGTAGGCGACAGTCATCAACCCTTTCATGCCGGTCGAGGTGAAGACAGAGGTGGTAACCGTATTAAGGTTTCATTTTTTAACGAAGAAACAAATCTTCACAGCCTTTGGGATACAAAGTTAGTTGAGAACGAGAACTTGTCGTTTACTGAATACGCTCAATTTATTGATACAAATAACAGCGAATTAATTGCTGAGTATTTACAAAGCTCACCTAAAACTTGGGTTGAAGAATCACACAATTTAGCAACAAAAATTTATAAGTACACCAACGACGAAGTTGGGTACAGCTACATTTATAACAACACTCCAATTGTAAAAACACGCCTACAACAAGCGGGTATTCGACTAGCTGGACTATTAAACGCCTTATTTGACCCTTCTGCAAAAGAGTTAGAAACAGCTTTAGCTTTTGAAAAGAAGCAAACTAACTAGATGTATTTCATATTAATGTAATACTAGAAAAGTAAAATCAAAGAAATATGCTTAAAAAGCAATACATAATTTAAATACTGCAAAACTTAATAAGGCCCATTAGCTTGGTTCTTATAAGTATATTTAAAACTATAAATTTGACATTAATAACACGGGAAATCAACATTATGACTAAGCTTCGCCTTTCGAAATTAACTGGAGCGGTAATTTTAGCTCTAGGTGTTTCTACAAGCGCAATGGCTGCTGATACTTCATCTGCAATGCGAGGTAAAATTACGACGCCTTCAGGTGGCAGTGCTGCAAACGTTAAAATTAAAGTAGTTCACCAACCAACGGGAACTATTAGCGAGCTAACTACAAACGAAAGTGGTACGTTTATCGCTAATGGCTTACGTGTAGGTGGTCCTTACATGGTTATCATCGATTCTGATAAATTTAACGATACAACTGTTGAAAATATCTATCTAAATCTGGGTGAAACTTACCGTTTAAGCTCGCAGCTTGCTCCGCTAAATATCGAAAAGATTGAAGTGTCTGGTTATAAAATTGTTCAACAATCAGGTGGCTCTAGCAGTACATTTGGCTCTGACACTATTGAAAATATGCCAAGCTTTAACCGCGACATTAAAGATATTGCGCGTTTAAATCCACTCGCCAGCATTAATGGTAGTGGTGAGCTAACGTTTGCAGGTAGTAACCCGCGTACCAACGGCTTAACTGTTGACGGTATTGGCCAAAATGATGACTTTGGTTTAAGTTACGGTGGCTACCCTACTTCGCAACCACCTGTAGCACTTGATGCAATTGAGCAAATTTCTGTTGATGTATCTCCGTTCTCAGCCTCTAAAGGTAACTTTGGTGGCGGTACCATTAATGCAGTAACAAAATCAGGTACTAATGAGTTTAAATTTTCTGGCTTTTATGAAATATCTACGCCAGATATTGCAGGTGATGTAGATAGTATTTCTCAAGTATATGCTGATGGTAGCCCGGTTTTAGATGAAGATGGACACCGTACATACGTTATTGATCAGGTAGAACCAATTCAAACTGAGAAACGTTATGGCTTTAATGTTGGCGGCCCATTAATCGACGATACTTTGTTTTACTTTGTTAACTACAACAAATGGACAAGTGAACTTGATTTAGATTACGGTTTTGAAGGCTCTGGTGCAACGAATGAATATGATGTAACAGAAGAAAGCTACAACCAATTTATTAATATTTTAAATAATGAATACGGCTTAACCGATTCTCTCGGTGGTGACCCTAAAGATACAAACGAATCATTGCTTGTTAAATTAAGTTGGAATATTAATGATGATCATCGTTTAGATTTCACTTACCAATGGCAAGACGATAAAGACGAAACAAATGTCGGCACAGGCGGTAGTACAGTAAGCTTAGCGTCAAGCCGTTATACTTACGCTACTAAATTCAATAATTTTGCGACAAAATTATATTCAGACTGGAATGAAAACTTCTCAACTGAAATTGGTATCGCTTACAAAGATGTATCATCAAGAAGCTTGACTAACTCTGATATTGGCTTTGTGAAAGTTGAAGAATACTTCCGTGGTCCAGCTTATGAGTTTGGTACAGATGAATTCCGCCATGCAAATAGCTCATCGACTGAAAACTTAACGCTTACTTTCGATGCCACTTACTTAATGGATGAGCACGAAATTAACTTTGGTATGCAGTATGAATCGCTAAATTTATATAACTTATTTGCATCTAACTCATTAGGTTCTTGGGAGTTTGATGACTTCGAAGGTTTTGCAAACCGTGAAGTGGGTAACTTTAGAGGTACATACGACTTTTCTTACAGTAACGCGTACACAAATAACCCAAATGACACTGCATACGATGCGACACGTAACCAGTTAGCACTTTATATCGAAGATACTTTTTATGTTGGTGATGATTTAGAAGTAACAGCAGGCGTTCGTTATGAGCGTTTATCATCAGACGATAAACCAACTTTAAACGAAAACTTTTTAAATACTTACGGCTTTAGCAATCAAGAGAATCTTGATGGTTTAGATATAATTTTACCGCGTATTGGCTTTAAATATTATGCAACTGAAGCATTAACCATTAATGGTGGTATAGGTCGATTCCAAGGTGGTATTCCAAACGTTTGGTACAATAACTCTTTCCAAAATGACGGTATTACATTTGTTGAAGCACCTCAAAGCGCTATTAATGATTATTACGCCAATAACCAAGCCGATATTACGCAAGTACCTGACGCTATTAAAAACACGTTAGTCCAAGGTGCCGGTAGCACAAACTATGTTGACCCTGATTTTGAGCTTCCATCGAGCATAAGAGCTCAAGTTGGTTTTGAATACGAGTTTGACTCAGAACTACTTGGCGAAGGCTTCAAATGGCAAGCAGAAATTGCTTACCATAAAAAAGAAAACGAAGCTGTATGGCATAACACTGCTTTAAACCCAATTGGTGTTGCTGCTGATGGTGAGCGTGTAATTAACGAAAGTATTTATACTGGCGACCTTGCTGATAACTTTGATATTGCAATGACTAATTCATCTGACGATGGACGTTCAATCATTATCTCTACCGGCATTGCAAAAGAATTTGAAAATGGCCTGTATGTTTCTGCAAGTTATGCACACCAAGACGTAACTGAGGCCTCATCGGGTTCATCTTCTCGTGCTCAAAGTAACTACCAATACAACATTACACGTAACCGCAATGAAGACTTTGCAGATCGTGGTTCATACGAAGTAGAGCACAGCTTTAAAATAAACCTAGCGTATAACACTGAATTTTTCAGTGGCTATGCAACTAAGTTTAACGTGTATTTTGAGCGCCGCTCTGGCCGTCCATTTAGCTACACTATGGGCATGTATCAAGATAGTGACTTAGGTGACACACGCGACTTTTACTCAAGCTCAGCTTACCTAGCTTACATTCCAACTGGCGCTGATGATCCAAATGTAAATTGGGATGAGTCTGGCTTATCTTGGAATGAATTAGAAACGCTTCTAAATCGTGCTGGTATCTCAGAACGTGGTGAAATTTTAGGCCGTAACTCAGGTACTCAACCTTGGGTTACTACGATGGATGTAAGTATCAAACAAGAAATCCCAGGTTTTGCTGAAGGTCACAGCGGTGAGGTTTACTTCATGGTTGATAACTTCGCAAACTTACTAAACAGTGATTGGGGTGTTGAAAAACGCTTAGGTTTCTCTGACCAAGCTGTTTATGATTTTGGTGGGTTAGATGATGAAGGTCGTTATATAATTGATGGCAAATTTAATGGTGCTGACGTTCGTAACTACAGTCAATACCAAACTAGCTCATCAGCTTGGCAGGCTAAAGTTGGTATTAGCTACAAGTTTTAAGTCTTAATAGGTAAGTAATAACACATTAAGTTATTTGTTAACAAAACCCATTGCAAAATTGTAATGGGTTTTTTTTTCACACCCCAATTTCACATGTTTGTCATAAAGCCCACGTAATATATACCCCGATATAGAGTTATTGCTCAAAAAAAACACTCAAATA
>NZ_JACJDN010000272.1:0-5199 GCF_014163565.1 Pseudoalteromonas sp. SR45-5
CAAAAATAATAACACCTCATACATTGAGACACTCTTTTGCTACTCATCTACTGCAAAGTGGCGCCGATATAAGAACTGTTCAAGCTCAGCTTGGCCATTCTGATGTTAAAACCACACAAATTTATACTCATGTATTGCAGCAAGGTGCAAACGGGGTTATTAGCCCTTTTTCCAGATTATAAACTCCCCGATTTAAAACAAAAAAGCACAGCCCAAAACAGCCATGCTTTTTTAATCAACCTTAATCAACCTCGGTTTACAAACGAATGCCGCCGTCTATTTCTACCACGCGACCGGTAAAAAAGTCGTTTTCGATTATGTATTGTGCAGTATGCGCAATTTCGTCGCTTTCCCCTAAGCGCCCTACTGGCGTTACCGCGAGCATACGTTGTTTGGCTTCTGGCTTCATGGCGTCGGTCATGGCGGTACTTATTACACCTGGTGCAATAGCGCCTACACGTATACCAAATCGACCAAGTTCTTTAGCCCATGTGGTGGTAAGTGCCACTACGCCTGCTTTTGATGCCGCGTAGTTTGTTTGGCCTATGTTACCTGCGCGCGCTACGCTCGACATATTAACTATAACGCCGCCTTTACCAGATTCAATCATGTGGCTTGCAGCTTCCCGCCCGGCTAAAAACACACCTGTTAGGTTTACATCAATCACTGATTGAAATTGCTCAAGAGACATTTTTTTAACGACTTTGCCGTCTTTAGCCTTTATAAACATACCGTCGCGTAAAATACCGGCGTTGTTTATTAGCACACCAATGTGGCCAAAATCGCTGTTGATGGTATTAAATACGTTTTCTACTTCGCTCTCATTTGTTACGTTTGCGGCATAACCTTTAATATTGCTAGTTACACCTTCAAGCTGCGTTAATTGCTCGCATGCGTTGTTTAATAAGTCTTGCGCCATATCTATTAAAGCAATGTTGGCACCCATAAGTGCAAACTTTTGCGCCATTGCAAAGCCTAAACCTTGTGCGCCACCGGTTATTACTACCGTGTTATTTTTAATTTCCACGCGTTGCTCCTACTTAGAAAACAGTTTAAAAATGGCACTAAAGTCATCACTACCCGCACCTTGGTGCTGTAGCATAGTGTATAAATTTTTAGCCATTGAACCCATTGGGGTTGATGAATTACTTTGCTGCGCGGCTTCCATGGCAAGTCCTAGGTCTTTAGCCATTAAATCAACCATAAAGCCTGGTTTGTAATCGTTACTAGCCGGTGCGGTATCCATTACACCTGGGCAAGGATTGTAAAGCTCAAGCGTCCAGTTACGGCCAGAGCTTGCAGTCATAATGTCGCTAAGTACTTTAGGATCGAGGCCGTTGTTAATACCCATTTGCAGTGCTTCGCTGGTACCTGCCATTAAAATGCTAAGTAGCATGTTATTACATATTTTTGCTACTTGCCCTGCTCCAATATCGCCTGCATGAAATATGTTTTTACCCATATCACTCAGCACTGTATTTGCTTTATCGAACGCTGCTTTTTCGCCACCTACAATAAAGGTAAGAGTGCCAGCAGTTGCGCCTGCAACGCCGCCCGATACCGGTGCATCCACGAAGCTTATGCCCTGCTCGCCAAGTTTACTGCCTACAATACGTGCTGATTCTGCATCTATTGTTGAGCAATCAATTACTAATGTATTGTTGCTCAGCACGTTAATTAAACCGCTGTCGTCGTTATTACCCAAATACAGCGATTTAACATGTTTGCCTGCAGGTAACATACTAATAAGTACGTCAGCATTGGTTGCGCACTGCTTTGCATCAACTGCGGCTTTTGCGCCTTTGCTTGCAAGCTCATTTACGACCGACTGGTTTAAATCAAACACGCTAACAATATGGCCTGCTTTAATTAAGTTAGCCGCCATTGGGCCGCCCATATTACCTAAGCCGATAAAACCAATATTTAGTTTAGTCATCGTCTTTCCTTTATTTGTGTGATGGCGTGTCTAAGCCATTGAGAGGGTGTTTTTCGCCAAAGCGGTTAGCAAAAAAACTGTCGATTATTGTTTGTGGTACATCACTTAGTGTTTTGTACTGCCAATTAGGCGCGCCGTCTTTATCTATTAATAACGCCCTTACACCTTCTTGAAATTCACCTACTTCGCCAGCGCGAACCGACATACTTAGCTCCATTTTAAAACACGCTAATAAGCTTTTGCCTTTGCTGGCTTTTAATTGCTCACTAACGAGTGCACAACTTAATGGGCATCCGTGTTTAAGTGATTTTTGAGCGCGTTGTAACCACTTGTCATCTGTGGTTAGCCCTAAAATATAATCAACTTGCTCCTGCAAGGTTGTAAATTCACCCAGCTTTTGAATCGTTTTTAAATTAGCTTTTATATTGCCTTTTGGCATACGCGCAGATTGGTTGTCTAAATCGGTTAATAACTTAGTTAAACGCTCATGATTTAAACTTGCGGTTTTGCCCCACTTTGCAGTTAAAATTTGCGTAAGCATGGAATCATATTTAGTGCTGTCGATAAAGTGATCGGCAAGTGATACAAAACGCGCGTCGTCGCAGTTAATTGATGCCGACGTTAACCCTAAAAATAGCCCCACGTTTTGTGGCATTTTATGTAAAAAGTAACTGCCGCCTACATCTGGGTATAAACCTATGGTTTGCTCTGGCATGGCAATGCGAGATGTTTCGGTTACGACGCGATGGCTAGCACCGGCCATTAGCCCTAAACCGCCGCCCATCACTATACCGTTACCCCAAACAAGGATTGGTTTATCAAAGGTATGAATAAGGTAATCAAGCTTGTACTCAAGCGTAAAAAACTCCTCAACTAAGCTTGTTGGTTTACCTTGCGCCATTGCATGATGAAGGCTTACAACATCGCCGCCTGCACAAAATGCTTTATCGCCTGCGCCTTTTAACAACACCATTGCAATAGCATCATCGTCTTGCCAAGCTCGCAATTGCGGCTCAAGTAATTTGATCATCTCAAAATTAAGTGCATTTAAGGCTTTTGGCGCATTGAGTGTAATAAGCCCAATTAAACTGCCGTTTTCTGCGGTTGCGGTTTCAAATACCACGGGCTCATCGGCGCTATTTAATAATGTTAAAGCACTCATTAGCCATTTACCCAGTTAGCGTGGCGTTTTTCTAAAAAGGCATTTACGCCCTCTTGTTGATCTTCGGTATCAAATAAACCAACAAATAACTCGCGCTCAAGAGGCAATACACTTGCCATTGGTTGATGACGCCCCTTTTGAATCAATGTTTTACACGCAGCAACTGAGGTAGGGCTTTGATCGGCCACTTGGTTGGCAAGTTTTAGTGCTGCCGCAAAGCTTTCACCTTGTGGTACTACTTCTTCTACTAAGCCAATTTGTAGGGCTTTATCAGCTTTTAAGCGCTCGCCGCATAAAATCATGCGCTTTGCCCAGCCTTCGCCTACTAGCCATGCTAAATTTTGTGTACCACCCGCACAGGGTAATAAGCCAACTTTAGCTTCAGGGAGCGCCATTTGTGCTTGCTCTTCAGCTATACGTATATCGCACGCAAGCGCCACTTCTAGCCCGCCGCCCATTGCATAGCCGTTTATGGCAGCAACCGACACGCCTCTAAAATTAGTAAGCGCTTCAAATGCTTCACCAAATACACGCGACATATCAGCAGCTACGCCTTTATCGCCACCAGCAAATACGTTTAGGTCGGCACCCGCGCTAAAAAACTTCTCGCCTTCACCAGTCAGTACTAATGCATAAATATTTTTATTATTATTAAGCGCGTTAACGGTATTTTTTAAATCAACTAGGGTGTCTTTTGTCCAGGTGTTTGCTGGCGGGTTAGACATAGTTAAAATAGCAACATGACCTTCGGTTGTAAGTTCAATACTCGGATTAGATTTAGATTCTGACATACATTGCTCCTTATAAAACGTCGCTTGCAGACTCAGCCAAAATACGGCGCGCTATAATCACACGCATAATTTCGTTAGTGCCCTCTAAAATTTGATGAACGCGTACATCACGTACATGGCGCTCAAGCGGGTATTCTTTTATATAACCGTAACCACCATGAATTTGCAGTGCGTCGTTACACACAGTAAAGCCAACATCGGTAGCAAAACGTTTAGCCATGGCGCAGTAAGTGGTTTTTTCAACGTCGTTATTATCAAGTTTAAATGCAGCAAGCCTTACCATTTGGCGCGCAGCTACAAGTTCGGTGTTCATATCGGCAATTTTAAATTGCAATGCTTGAAACGCAGCCAATGGTTTACCAAATTGTGTACGTTCTTTTAAATATTCACGGGCTGTATTAAGCGCCGCTTGCGCTGTACCAATTGAACATGTGGCAATGTTAATTCGGCCGCCATCAAGGCCTTGCATCGCAAATTTAAAGCCTTCGCCTTCTGCGCCTAACAAGTTATGCGCAGGAATACGTACATCTTCAAAGCTAATTAGCCGTGTTGGTTGTGCGTTCCAACCCATTTTTTCTTCAGCTTTGCCGTATTCAACGCCTTTTGCGTCGGCAGGCACTACAAATGCCGAAATACCCGCAGCGCCTTCGCCGCCTGTACGTGCCATTACAACTAGCACTTCAGTTTCGCCAGCGCCCGATATAAACATTTTTGAGCCGTTAATAACGTACTCATCGCCCTCAAGCACGGCTTTGGTTTTAAGTGATGCGGCGTCTGAGCCCGACCCTGGCTCAGTTAAACAATAAGAGGCAAGTAACTCGCCCATTACTAATTGCTCTACGTATTTGTCTTTAACGGCATCGGTACCAAAACTTGCTACCATCCAGGTGGCCATATTATGAATGGTCAACATGGCCGTTGTTGCGGTACAGCCCATAGCAAGTTGTTCAAAAATAATGCTCGAATCTAAACGTGATAAACCAAGGCCGCCTGCTTCCTCTGGCGTGTATAAACCACAAAAACCAAGCTCGCCCGCTGCTTTAATCGTGTCTTTAGGAAAGATATGTTCGCGATCCCATTTTGCTGCATGGGGCGCAAGTTCTGACTCGGCAAATTGGCGTGCTGTTTGAGCAAAGGCTTGTTGATCTTCAGATAAGTTAAAGTCCATGGTAGACCTCTTTAATTGTGTTAGTTGTGTTGTTAGTGTTTCCCGTTACAGGGATAGTTTGTGACGAGCGGCGAAGGCTTATGTGTGTGTTGTGTGTGAAGTAGCCTTCGCGTCCATCTTTTTTATTAATTATTCTTTTATT
>NZ_JACJDN010000273.1:0-5194 GCF_014163565.1 Pseudoalteromonas sp. SR45-5
GCGGGTACTTTTTGCTGAATCGTTACGTAGCTCATCAATACGGTTTAAATAGTTTTGATCAATGTCGCCTGTAATATATTGCCCATCAAATACTGAGGTTTCGAACTTAGTAATTTCAGGATTTTCTTGGCTAACCGCAGCTATTAAATCTTTTAACGATTGAAAGATTAAACCGTCAGAACCAATACTTGCATTAATATCTTCAACTTCACGTCCGTGAGCAATAAGCTCAGCTGCTGAAGGCATATCAATACCGTACACATTAGGGAAGCGTATTTCAGGCGCTGCGGATGCAAAGTAAACATTTTTAGCACCAGACTCTCGAGCCATTTCAACAATTTGTGCTGATGTTGTACCACGAACAATTGAGTCATCAACCAATAATACGTTTTTACCTTTAAACTCGCGATCAATTGCGTTTAGCTTTTGACGCACTGATTTTTTACGCATCTCTTGGCCAGGCATGATAAATGTACGACCAATATAACGGTTTTTAACAAAACCTTGGCGATAGGGTAAATCAAGCACACGTGCAATTTCCAGTGCTACATCGCATGAAGTTTCTGGGATTGGGATAACTACATCAATGTCTTTATCAGCCCATTCGCGTGCAATTTTTTCGCCTAGTTTTGTGCCCATGTTTACGCGTGTTGCATAAACAGACATACGGTCTATTGTTGAATCAGGTCGAGCAAAATAAACAAATTCAAAAATACACGGCGAGTAAGATGCTTTATCTGCACAACTAAGTGAATGAAATTCACCTTCTTCTGTAACATATATAGCTTCACCAGGGGCAACATCACGTACAAACTCAAAGCCGTCCGGTTTTAACGCAACGCTTTCAGAGGCGAACATGTACTCAGTGCCTTTTGCAGTCTCACGTTTACCAAATACAAGTGGACGGATACCATTCGGGTCGCGAAAAGCAACAATACCGTGACCAATAATCATAGCAATTGTTGCATAACCACCGCTTACTTTATTATTTACCTCGGTTACCGCAGTAAATATATCTTCAGGGTCTAAATGCAACTTATCAGATTTACTTAGTTCATGTGCCATGATGTTGAGTAAGATTTCTGAATCAGATGTTGTATTTACATGACGACGTGCTTCTGAGAATAACTGCTCTTTTAAAGCTTCTGCATTAGTAAGGTTGCCATTATGGGCAAGTGCTATACCAAACGGTGAGTTAACATAAAAAGGCTGTGCTTCAGATGAGCTTGAAGACCCTGCTGTAGGATAGCGCACATGGCCAAGACCAATCGTACCTTGTAGTCGTTTCATATGACGAGTGTGAAAGGCATCTTTCACTAAGCCATTTGCTTTGCGTAAGCTGAACGTATTATTCTCAATGGTAATGATACCCGCGGCATCTTGACCACGGTGCTGCAAAACAGTTAAGCCATCATAAATCGCCTGATTGACAGGGGATGTTCCGACTATTCCAACGATACCACACATGTAATTTATCCTCGCCGATTAACGGTTTACTGAATTTAAAAAGCTCGAGTTGTTTTCTAGGTACGAAAAGAACCATTCAACAACAAAGCCAAATTCTGGAATCAAAATAGAATTGCCCCACCAGTGCGTATTGGGTGCACCAGTAAAAGCATCAAGAAAGAAGAGTAACGCGCTCACGACCAACACGCCTCGTAGAGCACCAAACACTATGCCAAAGACACGGTCGGTACCCGATAAACCAGTACGATGTACAAGTTCACCTAAAATGTAGTTTAGTAAACCGCCTAACAGTAGCGTCGCAAAGAATAATATGGCTATGGCCGCCGCATTTCTTAAAAGGGGTTCAGAAATGGTTGTTAGGAAGGAAGCTAAATATTGGTAAAATAAGCTAGAGATGATAAAGGCGCCAGCCCATACCGCTAATGACATTGCTTCTTTTACAAAGCCGCGTATTAAACCGATGATGGTAGACAATACAATGATGCCAATAATGGCGTAATCAACCCAGATCATAAGAACCAATTAGTCGCTAATTTGGGGCGCATTCTATACCCAAACATCGTTAGTATGCAAGTTTAAACGGGAGATTACTGGGTTGTAGTTAATACAAAAAATTAACATTCTAGTCTAAGTATTGTGAGATAAAGATAATGATAAAAAAAATATAAATAAATAAAAAAAGGCTTGTTATACAAGCCTTTTTTAAATTATTTTGTTACTTCGTACTGCGTAACTTTACCATTTAATTTAGTAAGCTCTTTGAGCTGGGGGAGCTGCTTTTGTAATTCACTTTTATCAAGCGAAGGACCAACAAATACTTTGGTTAATGTCCCATTTGGGGTTTTAATCGGTTTAGTAAATGTTTTAAACCCTTCAGCCTTTAATTTAGCCTGTAATGCTTTAACGTTTGCAACATGTGAAAAACTACCTAATTGAATAACATAGGCCATACTCGTTAGGTTTTCATCACTTTTACGTGGTACAATTGGCTCTGGCTTAGCTTGAACAGGCGCTTTTGTAATTGGTGTAGCTTTGGGTTCTATAGTTGCTTCAACAACTTTATCTTCCACAGCGTAATCACTCTCATCCATCGCGCTTTGCTGCTCAAAAGCTTCATCGTCAGCTTGAATGTCTTCAATTTCATCTTGCTTTAGTGGCTCAGCATTAGCCATATTTTCATCAATTGACTCTTGAAGATCGATTGTTTTGAACTCAGGGCGGTCTGGGATCGCTTTAAAGCCTTCTTTATAATGCACTTTTTCGCCATCGAGTATATTAGGGATAAACACAATTGCTGCGATCACCACTATACTTGTTCCGACTAAGCGATTAATAAAACTTGAGTTCACCGACATCCTCTCTATTTTTTAAAGTAATTAATAGCGCCAGCAACTGTAAAAAATGAACCAAATATAATCAACATAGTATCACTTTGTTGTTCTGGTAAAATTACATTCAGTGCTTGTGCCACACTATCATAGCTATTAATAGTATTATGATGAGACAATTCGTGCAGTGCATTTTGTAAATTACTTGCAGTGTCGCCTCGCGGGCCACTTAAGCTCGCTAATGACCACTCATCGACCAAGTGACTTACTTCTTTAAATACACCCGCTTTATCTTTATCAGCAAGCATAGCGGCTAATGCATGAATTTTAAAGCCTTTATCTTTATAGCTTGATAACTTATTGGCTAAATAACGCGCCGACTCAGGGTTGTGTGCTACGTCGGTAAAGACTAAAGGCTCAACACTTAACTGTTGAAAGCGCCCTTCGACAACTAAATTAGCTAAACAACTTCGTATAATTGATTCACTAGGTAATAAGTTTAAAACACTTAGCGTAGTTAATGCGGTAGCTGCATTTTGACACGGTATTGCAGGCTTATCTATTTCAAGATTATGTTCTTTATATTGCCAATTAAAGCTCTCAGCATTTTCTTTAAAAATAAAGTCACTGCCCGACAGCGTCATGTTGGCATTAATTTCTTTGCCGTAATCAGTCATTGTGTGAGGAATATTTAAATCCCCTATAATAGCGGGCGTATTTTCACGAAAAATACCGGCTTTATCATAAGCCACTAACTCACGGGTATCACCTAAGTACTCTTTATGGTCTAAGTCTATAGTGGTGATCACGCTTGCAAAGGGAGTGACTATATTTGTGGCGTCAAAGCGTCCACCTAAACCAACCTCTAGTAATACATAATCGACGTTACAGCGTTTAAAAATTGCCAACGCCCCCAAAGTACCATATTCAAAATAAGTCAGAGCAGTGTCTTTACGGCCTTGCTCAAGCTGGTGAAAAGCATCTATATGAAATTGGTCTGCCAATTCTTCCCCATTAACTCGTACACGCTCGTTATAACGAATTAAATGTGGAGATGCGTAAGTACCCACACTGAAACCTTGCGCTAGCAATAGCGACTCTAAGCACCGTGCTGTGGTGCCCTTACCGTTTGTACCGGCAATAAGAATAATTTTACTTGGAGTGTTTAACAGGCCAATATTGTTAGCAACATTAGCAACTCGTTCTAAGCCCATAGCAATGTTAGCTGGGTGAACACTTTCTAAATAAAAAAGCCAATCATCAAGGCTTGATGATTGGCTAGGAATTTTTTTTGTCATAGCGTGTAATCAGTAAAGCTGAAATTTACGCTACTCTATGCTCTTGTTCCGTAGAAGGCAAGTTCATAAATTTAGCTAAAATGCGTGCAAGGGTATCGCGCATTTCACGGCGGTCAATAATCATGTCAATTGCACCGTGTTCAAGCAAAAATTCACTACGCTGAAAGCCTTCAGGTAATGTTTCGCGAACTGTTTGCTCAATAACACGAGGACCTGCAAAACCAATTAACGCTTTAGGTTCTGCAACGTTAATATCGCCCAGCATAGCAAGTGATGCAGATACACCACCCATAGTTGGGTCAGTCATGACTGAAATAAACGGAAGACCTTTTTCAGTCATTTTTGCAAGTGCAGCACTTGTTTTAGCCATTTGCATAAGCGACATAAGCGCTTCTTGCATGCGTGCACCGCCTGATGCAGAAAAACAAATAAGCGGCATGTTATGCTCTAAACATTGATCAACAGCATCAACAAAGCGAGCGCCAACAACAGAAGCCATTGAGCCACCCATAAATGAGAACTCAAATGCTACTGCTGCAACTGGAATGCCTTTTAATCGGCCTTTCATAGCTACAAGTGCATCTTTTTCACCACTTGCTTTTTGGGCTGCACTGATACGATCAGAGTATTTTTTAGAATCTTTAAACTTAAGAATGTCTTTAGGCTCATGTTGTGTGCCAAGCTCTTGACGGTCACCTTCATCTAAAAAGTGTTCCAGGCGCTTACGGCCACTAACACGCATGTGGTGGTCACACTTAGGACATACGTTTAATGACTTTTCTAATTCAGCTTTATATAAAATTGAATCACACGATGTGCACTTAGCCCAAACACCTTCTGGGATTTCTTTACGACCTGATGATTTTGTCGTTTTAGGTAAGATTTTTTCTAGCCAACTCATTTGCAACTCTCTTAATGCTGTTCTGTGTCGCGAGCCTGCCAATAGCAATTAGCAGACAAATTTTTTCAATTAAAACATGAATTACACTAACGCGGTATAAAAAACTGGTCTTAGTAGTTAAAAGTGTTCATAAAAAACACTAACGGCAACCATAACTAAATTTCAGCGTCAGGTAAAAACAATGGACCTAAAGGCATTTT
>NZ_JACJDN010000274.1:0-5190 GCF_014163565.1 Pseudoalteromonas sp. SR45-5
ATTTTTTATTTTTTGAACAAGACTATGAAGATGATGCAGTAATTGAGCCGACTAAGTTTTGGGATATTTTAATTGTTGATGACGAACCTGAGATCCACTCTGTAACAAAGTTAGCTTTGTCTGGGGTTGAGTTTTAGGGGGCAGGCTTGCGATTTCATGATGCCTATTCGGGAGCTGAAGCAATAGAGATTTTAGCTGAAAATAACGATATTTCAGTTATTTTTTTAGACGTTATTATGGAAACTGACGATGCTGGCTTGCAGGTTGTAAAAAGGGTGCGTGACGAATTAAATAATCAACATGTGAGAATTATTTTAAGAACAGGGCAAGCTGGTAATATACCAGAAGAAAAAGTAATACGTGAATACGATATAAATGATTATAAAACTAAAACAGAACTCACTCGCTCTAAATTAGTAACATCGCTCATAACCGCTATTCGCTCTTACGAGCAGGTATGCCAGCTTGAATATCAAAGTGATGCAATGAACACGATTGTTTCTGCATCAAAGTCTATTTTAGGGCTTACTGATATTAAGCAACTATGCAAAGAAATCATCAAGCACATGAGTATTATTTTAAAGTGTTCACCTCGAGGGCTTGTGTGCAGCAAATTAGACGGCGATGACTTTATTCAAGTATTAGGTGGTTGTGGGCATTACGAAGACTACTTTGGTGAAAAATTAATTAATGTTGATAGCAAAGTATTTAAACAAGTTGAGTTGTGTTTTGATTTATCAAAGCATCAACATACAGACTCAAATGCAACATTTGTATTAAAAAGTAAGCATAGAAAAGCGGCTTTATATATAGAATGTGACCATGTTCCTTTGCAAGCACAATTGCAGTTTGCTGAAATCTTCTTAACAAATGTGAGTGTTGCCCTGGATAATATAAGGCTGTTTGTAAAGTTAAGAGATGCAGCTTATAAAGATGTGCTTACAGGTATTTCAAATCGTACCAATTTTATTGAACGGGTAGAGCGTTATCAAAAGCCGCACGTGAATGATTATGTATTTGTACTACTTGATATAGTTAATTTTGCAGATATTAATAATGGCTTAGGGCAAGAGGTCGGCAATAAAGTATTAATTGGCATTGTGCAAAGGTTAAAAGAAAACTACCCAACAGCTAAGTTACTATCTCGTATTGGTGCTGATGTTTTTGGTTTTATTATTCGCCGTGATGAACTCGACTTAAAAAAATTGAATGAGCAGTTAGGTGTTCCATTTTGCGCAGAAGAGCATACATTGCCTATCGATTTTAGATTGGGTTTATGCCAACAGCAAGACTTTCAAAGTAGCGGGATTGATACACTTAAAGTTGCTTATATTGCACTTGACCAAGCTAAAAAAGCAAAGCATAAAGAAGGCGTTTATTACAATATCGACATGCAAGATAAAATGGCTTGGCGCATAGGAATTATTAGACAATTACGCCATGATTTTGCTCGAAACAAGTTAGAGGTATGGTACCAACCTCAACTTTCATTAGATGACTTGTCTTTAATTGGGTGTGAGGCATTACTTAGGTGGCCCACCGGTAATGGGTCGTATATATCGCCAGCGGTATTTGTTCCACTTGCAGAAGATGCGGGCTTGATTGTTGATATAGGGCAGTGGGTTTTAGAGCAAGCTTGCCAACAACAAAAGCGCCTAGAAAATATGGGTACCGAAATTTGTATTGCGGTTAATGTGTCTGTTCCGCAGTTTAAAGTAAAAGGTTATGCTCAAAACGTTAAAAATACATTATTAAAATATGGTGTTAAGCCAAAAAACATAGAGTTAGAAGTCACAGAAAGCGTAGTAATGGATGAACTCGAAACTGTTATTAATACACTTAGAGAGCTTCAAGAGTTAGGGATTGAGGTTGCTATTGATGACTTTGGGACTGGCTTTTCATCGCTTAGTTATATACAAAGTTTACCCTTGGATAGGTTGAAAATAGATCGTGCATTTATTAAGGATCTGCCAAATGATGACACTGGCGCTATTGCTGCCTTAGTTATTTCTCTTGGTGCTAAGTTGGGTTTAAAAACGATTGCTGAAGGCGTTGAAACACAAGAACAAGCTCAGTTCTTAAAAAACTTAGGCTGTGATGAGGTACAAGGTTTTATGTATGCTAAACCCATGCCTGAGCATGAATTGATAGAATTTATAAATAAACGCTAAAAAAGATTAACTTATTATTTAAGCTAATGAACGATTTAGAATTTAAAGCGCGATATGCTTTGACTACTTTGTATATATAAAGAATTTAGTAGGGTATAATTCGCGCCTTTTGTTATTCTACGGCCACAATTATGAGCACACTCAAAGCTAAGCGCGCCTTATTTTCATACCCGAAATACTGGGCTGAATGTTATGGCACCGCGCCATTTTTACCAACTACACGTGAAGAAATGGATGCACTTGGCTGGGATAGCTGCGACATAATAATAATTAGTGGCGATGCGTATGTTGACCATCCTAGTTTTGGTATGGCTGTAATTGGCCGTGTACTTGAAGCGCAAGGCTTTAGAGTGGGGATTATTGCCCAACCGGCATGGGACTCTAAAGATGCATTTATGGAGCTCGGCAGACCGAATTTATTTTTTGGTGTAACAGCCGGCAACATGGATTCGATGATCAACCGCTATACAGCGGAAAAGCGCATGCGCCACGATGATGCTTACACGCCTAATAACGTTGGCGGTAAGCGCCCAGATCGCGCCGTGATGATTTACTCGCAAAAATGCCGTGAAGCATACAAAGGTATCCCAATTGTTATTGGCGGTATTGAAGCCAGCCTTCGCCGTATTGCTCATTACGACTATTGGCAGGAAAAAGTACGTCGTAGTATTTTGGTTGATGCAAAAGCCGATATTTTAATTTACGGTAACGCAGAGCGCCCGCTAGTTGAAGTTGCACACCGTATTGCGGCGGGTGAAACGATGGATACGATTCAGGATATTCGCGGCACGGCTGTTATTCGAAAAGAGCCTCTACCTGGTTGGCGTGGCAGTGATTCTACCGCTATTGATAAAATTGGTAAAATCGACCCTATTCCAAACCCATATGGCGCGGATGATGTTGGCTGTAGTAAATCAGAATTTAAACAAGCGGGTATTGATTTAAAAGCAGAAGCGGCAAAACCAATCATGGTTCAGCCTGCACGTCCTAAGCCGTGGGAAAAAACCTATGTTAAGTTACCTGCTTATGAGCAAGTAAGTGTTAACAAACCTCTATACGCCCATGCCTCGCGCATTTTACACCAAGAAACAAACCCTGGTTGTGCAAGGGCGCTTTACCAACGACATGGCGATCGCTCTATTTGGGTAAACCCGCCAGCATATCCATTAGAAACACATGAAATGGATGCTGTATTTGGTTTGCCGTATCAGCGTATTCCTCACCCAAGTTATGGTGATGCTAAAATCCCTGCTTACGATATGATTAAAACGTCAGTTAATATTATGCGTGGCTGTTTTGGTGGTTGTTCGTTTTGCTCAATTACAGAGCATGAAGGGCGCATTATTCAAAGTCGTTCACAAGAATCTATTATTGAAGAAATTGAACAAATTAGAGATAAAGTTCCCGGCTTTACTGGTGTTATTTCTGATTTAGGTGGCCCAACGGCGAATATGTATAAGCTGCGCTGTACGAGCAAAAAGGCCGAGAGTACCTGTAGACGCTTATCATGTGTGTATCCAGATATTTGTAAACACATGGATACAGATCATACGCCAACAATAGATTTGTATAAAAAAGCACGTGAAGTTAAGGGTATTAAAAAGGTATTGATTGCTTCAGGTGTACGTTACGATTTAGCGGTACGCGACCCGCGTTACGTTAAAGAATTAGTAACGCACCATGTAGGCGGTTACTTAAAAATAGCGCCAGAGCATACAGAGGATGGTCCATTATCAAAAATGATGAAACCAGGTATGGGAGCGTACGATCAATTTAAAGAACTATTTGATAAGTACTCTAAAGAAGCTGGTAAAAAGCAGTATTTAATTCCTTACTTTATATCTGCTCACCCAGGTACAAAAGATGAAGACATGGTAAACATGGCTTTATGGCTTAAATCAAACGACTTTAAGCTTGATCAGGTACAAAATTTTTACCCATCACCTATGGCTAATGCGACGACTATTTACCATACAGAGATGAACTCTTTGCGTAATATAAAAAACAACTCAGAAGTTGTTCCTGTACCTAAAGGCGCACGCCAACGTAGATTACATAAAGCTATTTTACGCTACCACGATGCAGCTGGTTGGCCAATGATACGTGAAGCTCTACGTAAAATGGGTAAAGCTAATTTAATTGGTAAAGGGCCTAACTGTTTAGTGCCAGAAGAAGGGCGCGATGAAAAAGCAGGTAAAGGTGGTAAAAAAGGTGGGCGTCCGGCACTAACGCGACATACTGGTTTTAGCCAATTTAAAAAGGCAAACACTAAGCCAAAAGTGGGCGGTAATCGTCAAAGCACACGTTAGTAATTTTATTCGCTAATAGATAAGGCTAATTGCGGTACGCGTTTTTTAGCTTTTGTATACGTAAATTAAGTCAGCTTTGCTCTTTATTATCTATATTATTGTAGGTGATAAAGAGTGAGGTTTTAGAGCCCCCCTCTCTTTAGATATCCTGTGCTAAGTTTAGCTTTTTTTTAAAGCATTGATGATAACCACAAACGCAATTTAAGTGACCATAACGGCTGAATGCCGGTGAGTCCTTGCGTCATTTTATTATCTTTTAAGATTATATAAGATGGCGTGACTTGTCCCTGCCAATCGGAAAATATCTCCCCGTGTTGATCGTTAACAGTACTGAAGCTGTAGCCTTGCTCATTTAAATAATCATGCAGCTCTTGATCAGAGCCTGATTTTATCGCGATGCTCACAACAGGGTATTTATTCTCGTTTGCGAGTTCGTTTATGGCAGGGGAGGTAATACTACAAATAGGACACCAAGTTCCCCAAAAATACACAAGCGTGGGTTTATCTTGGCTCATTGCTGCTAAATTAATGTTTTGCCCTTTATAGTCGATTAATTGTAATTGAGGATTTGCTGGCATGACAGGTTGCCGCCACCAATTGACGGCGGTATAAATGACGAAAAATATAGAGCCATATACCAGTAGACTTTTTAATATGGATACGCTTTTTTGTTTTAGCGTTTTTTTAGGTATGTCATTTTTATGTTTGGT
>NZ_JACJDN010000275.1:0-5187 GCF_014163565.1 Pseudoalteromonas sp. SR45-5
ATGATCGCGAAATGCTATTTTTTAGCATTAAAGATTCAGGTATGGGCATTGCCCCTGAAAAACAAGAACTTATATTTAAGCCATTTGAACAAATAGCCGATGTAGAATCACGCTCTGTAGGTGGCGCAGGCTTAGGTTTGGCAATATGTGCTGAATTGTTAGCGCGTATGCACGGTGATATTAGTTTGCACTCTGAAATAGGCAAAGGTTCTACATTTACGATTTCGGTATATCCAGGTGATATTAGCGAAGTAGAACGACAAGTACTTAATTTTAGTAGTGCCCCACAATTACAAAGTAAATCGGCTCCATGCAAAGTGCATGGGCGAGTGTTAGTGGTTGATGATTTACGTGATTTACGCATGCTAGTTGGTCATATGATCAGTACCTGTGGTGCGCGCGTAGATTATGCCGAACATGGCCAGCAAGCACTTGAAAAAGTACGCATAGCAGATGCGTATAAAGCGCCTTACGATATTATTTTTATTGATATTCATATGCCTGTAATGGGCGGCAAGGAAGCCACCATAGAGCTTAGAAAAATGGGCTACAAAGGCCCAATAATTGCGCTCACTGCCGCTACGATGAAAGGCATACATGAGGAGCTTGCTGCACTTGGTTTTAACGATGTAATACCAAAGCCTGTTGATAGCGCGGCTTTATATCAATGTTTGCAAGATTACTTGGTAGCGCCAGAGCATGCACCGCAAGCTAAAGATATAAATTGTAGTAATGGCTTAACCGAGAAAAAGCAGCGCTTTTTACTTGTGGAAGACGATCATGATGCAGCGCAAATTACGCAACTACTTTTAGAAAGTTTAGGCGTTGAAACCGTCATTGCGTCTAGCTGCGCACAATGTTTGCAAATACTTAATCACGACCAGCAATTTAATAAGGTATTGTTAGATATGCATTTACCTGATGGTCGTGGCGTTGACTTAGGCCAGCAAATTAATGAACGATACCCTGAATTACGTTTAGTGATTGTAAGTGGAGCAGAGCCAGATCCAAGAGAAATAAAAGATTTAAATATTGACCGAGTTTTACTTAAACCTATTAATTTGAGCTTACTTGAAACGCTTATTAGCTAGGGCCTGTTTATCTTTCGAGGTTGAATTTGCAGCAGTTTGTTTGGTATTTAGGCAAGGCAGAGTCTATGTAGTGTGGTTATTCCTCATAAATAGGCGATAACGTAGCACAAATGCCAAACATGCGCTGCCCGAAGGGTTCTGTCCAGGGGCTATTTACTCTTTGTTGCCTACATGGATGTAGGTAAGGGGCGTGAGCAGGACGCGGAAGCTTTGCTCGGTTTTTACTTATTCGTACAGGGATGTAAGTCAGTAGAATAACGCAGGATCAGTTATCGAGCCCACTAGGTTACAAACCTCGCGCCGCGATTAAATAGCCCCTAGATTGAACGAATTTTAATCCTGAAAGGTCAACAGGTCCAATAACTGAGACATTATTTATATGCATTCAATAAAGTTAGTATCTGAAGAATTAACACCATCAAAAGTAGTGTGTGTTGGTCGTAATTATACCGCACACATTGCAGAGCTAAATAACGAAACGCCAGATCAAATGGTTTTATTTAATAAGCCAAATAGCGCAATTACTAATACGTTATTTGCAGCTCACAACGGCGATACGCTGCATTATGAAACCGAGCTATGTTTTGTAGTTAAAGATAAAAAATTTGTAGGTGTTGGACTCGGCCTTGATTTAACTAAGCGTACTGCGCAAAGTAAATTAAAAAATAAAGGGCTTCCATGGGAGCGCGCTAAAGCGTTCGACGGCTCTGTAATTTTAACTGATTTTGTAGCGCTAACTGATGCAATGAAGCACTTTACCTTTGAACTTAAAATTAATAATGAAGTGATTCAGCGAGGTGATACTGATTTTATGCTGCACAACCCTGACTCAATTTTACAAGAAATTAGTGAATTTATGAGCTTAGAAGACGGTGATGTAATAATGACAGGTACACCGTCGGGCGTAGGTGAGGTAACAGCTAAAAGTATTTTTGCAGTGGCGCTTTATGCTAATGATCAGTGTTTGCTTGAGCATCAGTGGCAAGTAAGTAAAAATTAATGACTTGCTGTTGGTAGTGTTTATCAAAGTCAGTAAAGGTGGTTTTAAGCCAATTATGCTGACTTTGTTGATACTCAGGCGATTGAAGTACATTATTTTTTAATGCGCGGTTAATTTTTTTAAGGGCTTGCTCTGCAAAATTATTAGGTGCTTTAGCCGCACAGCCTATTGCTCCTCTTATAAATTGAATGTCATTTTCTGCAATTGGCACACTTTCTATATTCGTATACTCCCCTTGTTTATTAAAGTAATCAGCCATAAACGGGTAATCAATTGAGTAGTCTAAAAAGCCGTGACTCAAACGTGCTATAACAGCCTGACTTTCATTTTCGCTACTCCAACTTAACGAAGACTCTTTATCTCGTTTTGTATTTTCAATAATTGTATTAATTTTAGTTGTAAATTTACGTGCAGCCGCTTGCCCGTATACATATTGCGGGTCGGTTAATAAATTAATAAGGTGAATAGGCGAGCCGTGCTTTTCTTCTAATTGCGGCTTTAGATCTTTAGTCGTGATAATTGAAAATGGGGGATATACCGTTGTTGGATTTGAGTAGTTAAGTTGTTGGTTATTATTTTTTTTATAAATAACACACGGAAAACATACATTTTTTCCTTCATTTAAATATTTATTTATACGCTGCTGAGGAACAATTAAGCGAGTATGTTTTACATCAGTTATGGTTCTGATGAGTTGCTCGGTTAGGTTGTCGCAAATACCGCCTTGTGGTGCGCTTTCACTTTTAGCTATATGAAAAGGGGGCGTGTAACTTTGCAGCCAAATAATCTCTTCTAGAGGTTGTACTTTTTGCTCAACGGCGTGCGCGTTGAATACAATTAATAAGCAAAATGCATAGTATCCGTTTTTCAGCATTGATAAGTGTTCGTTGAATTAAGAAAACCTAATAAAAGTATAGTGTTGGTTGTAGTAGGGTCAAATATTTTAGTTAAAAAGCAACCTCATTCAAGGCTGCTTTTAACTCATACATGCTTAATAAGGCATCGGATGGTTTCTAAATATGGTGTTAATCTCACTAAGAATTTCGTCGTTTAGCGTTATGCTAAATGCGTCTATATCTTCCTTTAATTGAGCTATAGATGTTGCCCCAATAATTGAAGAAGTTACGCCATCTACTTGGTTACACCATGCTAAGGCTAGTTGTGCTGGAGTAATATTGTTTGCATGAGCCAGCTCAACATACTGCTTAGTTGCTTGCTCTGCATTGGGTGTATCTCTAAAAATACCGTTACGCTGCATGAAGGTCCAACGAGAGCCTTCAGGGCGAGCTCCATTTAGATATTTACCCGTTAATAAACCGGCTGCTAAAGGCGACCACGGTAAGTAGGCAATATCTTCGTGTACACATTGTTCTATTAAATACGGCCAGTCTTTAGCGTGCGCTAAGCTAAACTCATTTTGAATAGATACCATACGCGGTAAGTTATGCTCTTTGGCCAAACTTAAAAACTGGCTTATACCCCATGGCGTATCGTCAGATAAACCGCAGTGCTTAATTTTACCTGCTTTAACACATTCATTAAGGCCTTCTAGAATATCAAGCATACTAGCTTGCTGCTCTTGTGTATTTACGTCGGTAAATTTAAGAGTGCCGGGCCATTGTCTGCCAAAGTGAGGGGTAGAGCGGTTTGGCCAATGTAGTTGATATAAATCAATGTAGTCTGTTTGAAGTCGCTTAAGTGAATCATCCACGGCTTCTATTACTGTTTGGCGAGTAATATTGCCGCCATCACGTACCCACGATAATCCATTGCCTGCAATTTTTGTAGCTAGTACCACATCGCTGCGTTTTTGTTTATTACGCGATAGCCAGTCGCCAATAATCTCCTCGGTTTTACCATAGGTCTCTGGCGAAGGAGGCACAGCATACATTTCGGCTGTATCAATAAAGTTTACGCCTTGCTCTAGCGCGTAGGCTATTTGTTCATCAGCGTCGCTTTGAGTATTTTGTTTACCCCAAGTCATACTCCCTAGGCACACTCGAGATACGTTTACGCCACTGCTACCTAGTGGGTTGTATTGCATAAAAATTCCTTAACTAAATTAGTTTTGAGCATGGCTGATTAAAGCCGATAAAAGAGGCTCGGAGATTGGGGCTTTTTGCCCTGTAGTAAAATCAAACATTACAACTTTAGATGCACCCGTAGTCGTTATTGCTTTTTGTGCATGGCTGTAAACGGTGTAGTTCATGGTAAAGCGATCTGTTTTAAGATCTGTAATTGTAACACCTACAGTGAGTGTGTCGGGAAAAGTTACTGGGCGTTTATAGCGAACGTTATTTTCGCTTATTACTGGGCCCACACCGTTTGGGCTTATTGTGTCGAACAGATTTATTTTATTTAAAAAGTCGATTCGGGCTATTTCAAAGTAACGTAAATACACTACATTATTTACGTGCTGTAGCGCATCCATATCAGCCCATGCTACGGTGATATCGGTATGAATAGGGTGCTGATCTTTAAACGTTTGCATTATTTATTGGCCCTTTATTTTAAAGTACTTAGATTATCAACATGGTGTTACGAGCTCAAGGTAATTAATGGCATGTTTTTTTTATAAGATGATTGTACCTGTTTAATTTTAGGTCTACAGTTAAATTACACAGACACACACAAAAACACACAAAGGTAATAATATGCAGAATATAATTAATTGGTCCTTAGCTTGTTTGGTTTTTATAGCCTCTTTTACCTGTTACGCGATGGGGAATGAATCTGGCGCTATCATTTTAATGTTGGCAGGATTTTTATTTGAGGTTATGTATTGGCTACGAGGTTATAAGAGATCGGAGGACAATAAACACTTTTTTTAATCGTTAACTAGGGCCTGTTGACCTTTCAGGATTAAAATTTGTTCAATCTAGGGGCTATTTAATCGCGGCGCGAGGTTTGTGACCTAGTGGGCTAAGTAAAAACCGAGCAACAAAGAGTAAATTGCCCCTAGGCAGAACCCTTCGGGCAGCATATGTTTGGCATTTGTGCTACGTTATCGCCTATTTATGGGGAATAACCACACTACATAGGCTCTGCCTTGCCTAAATACCAAACATACTGCTGCAAATTTAACCTCGAAAGATA
>NZ_JACJDN010000276.1:0-5174 GCF_014163565.1 Pseudoalteromonas sp. SR45-5
TACGCGTTAGAATACTATAAGTATTGGGTAACTTATTTGCGCCCAAAGCGCTACCGGATACTTTCACGTCACCAAGAGGGCAATATTGTGCTACAAGAATATCGTAAACACGTAGAAGAACGTGCCGCGTTAGGTATCGTACCAGCGCCATTAGATGCTCAGCAAACTGCTGATCTTATTGAATTAATAAAAAACCCACCTGCAGGTGAAGAAGAATTCATTTTAGATTTGTTCATTCAGCGTATACCAGCTGGTGTTGATGATGCTGCCTATATTAAAGCGGGATTTTTAGCAGCTGTAGCTAAAGGTGAAGCTAATTCTCCACTTGTTTCTAAAGAAAAAGCGGCAGAATTATTAGGTACGATGCTGGGCGGTTACAATATCGCGCCAATGATTGACCTACTTGATGACGAAACACTTGCACCAATCGTAGTTAAAGGCCTTTCAAATACATTACTTATGTTTGATGCGTTCTACGATGTTGAAGAAAAAGCAAAAGCGGGTAATACATTCGCTAAGCAAATTATTGAGTCTTGGGCAAATGCAGAATGGTTTACTAATAAGCCAGCTGTTGCTGAAAAGATCTCAGTTACTGTATTTAAAGTAACTGGCGAGACAAATACTGATGACTTATCACCAGCACCAGATGCATGGTCTCGTCCAGATATCCCACTTCATGCTTTAGCAATGCTAAAAATTGAACGTGATGGAATTACACCAGACAAGCCTGGCGAAGTAGGTCCAATCTCTCAGCTTGAAGAATTAAAAACTAAAGGCTTACCACTTGCATATGTAGGTGATGTTGTTGGTACTGGTTCTTCTCGTAAGTCTGCAACTAACTCTGTACTTTGGTTCATGGGCGATGATATCCCATTCGTACCAAACAAGCGTGTTGGCGGTGTATGTCTAGGTAATAAAATTGCTCCAATCTTCTTCAATACAATGGAAGATTCAGGCGCATTACCAATCGAATTAAATGTTGATGAGCTTAACATGGGTGAGCAAATCGATATTTACCCGTACGAAGGTGTTGTTAAGAGCCACGGTACTGACAAAGTAATCTCAACTTTTGAACTTAAATCTGATGTAATTTTAGATGAAGTTCGTGCTGGTGGTCGTATACCACTTATCATTGGTCGTGGTTTAACTGATAAAGCACGTACATCACTTGGCCTAGGTCCAACTGATGTATTTAAAGTACCAACAGTGACAGAAGTGTCTGAAAAAGGCTTCACACTAGCGCAAAAAATGGTTGGTAAAGCGTGTAACGTTCCAGGTATTCGCCCAGGCCAATACTGTGAACCTAAAATGACAACTGTTGGCTCGCAAGATACAACAGGTCCTATGACACGTGACGAACTTAAAGACTTAGCATGTTTAGGTTTTTCTGCAGATTTAACAATGCAGTCTTTCTGTCATACGTCGGCTTACCCTAAACCAATCGATGTAAACACTCACCATACGCTTCCTGATTTCATCATGAACCGTGGCGGTGTGTCACTTCGCCCAGGTGATGGTGTAATTCACTCATGGTTAAACCGTATGTTATTACCAGATACTGTAGGTACTGGTGGTGATTCACATACACGTTTCCCATTAGGTATTTCATTCCCAGCAGGTTCGGGTGCAGTAGCATTCGCAGCAGCTACAGGTGTTATGCCTCTTGATATGCCTGAGTCAATTTTGGTTCGCTTTAAAGGTGAAATGCAACCAGGTATCACTTTACGTGACCTTGTACATGCAATCCCTTACTTCGGTATTAAAGAAGGTTTATTAACAGTTGAGAAAAAAGGTAAAATTAACGAATTCTCTGGTCGTGTACTAGAAATTGAAGGCGTTGAACACCTAACTGTTGAGCAAGCGTTTGAACTATCAGATGCATCTGCAGAGCGTTCTGCAGCAGGTTGTGCGGTTAAACTTTCTAAAGAGTCTATCGCAGAATACCTAGAATCAAACATTGTTATGCTTAAATGGATGATCTCTGAAGGTTACGGCGATGTACGTACTATTGAGCGTCGTATTACTGCAATGCAAGATTGGTTAGCTAACCCAGAACTAATGGAAGCTGACGCTGATGCAGAGTACAAACATGTACTTGAAATCGATTTAGCAGATATTAAAGAGCCAATCCTTTGTGCTCCAAATGACCCAGATGATGCACGTTTATTATCTGATGTTACTGGCGAGAAAATCGACGAAGTATTCATCGGTTCTTGTATGACTAACATCGGTCACTTCCGCGCAGCAGGTAAGTTACTAGATGGCTTTAAAGGTCGTATCCCAACTCAGCTTTGGGTTGCCCCGCCAACTAAGATGGATAAAGATCAGCTTACAGACGAAGGTTACTACGGTATCTTTGGTCGTGTAGGTGCACGTATCGAAACTCCAGGTTGTTCACTATGTATGGGTAACCAAGCACGTGTTGCAGACAAAGCAACGGTTGTGTCTACCTCTACACGTAACTTCCCTAACCGTTTAGGTAATGGCGCGAACGTATTCTTAGCTTCAGCAGAACTTGCTGCAGTAGCGGCTATTTTAGGTAAACTACCTACTCCAGCTGAGTACCAAGAATACGCAGCGAAGATTAATGCAACGGCTGCAGATACTTACCGTTACTTAAACTTCCACCGTATGCCTGCTTACACTAAAAAAGCAGACAACGTGATTATTCAACAAGCTGTATAACTTTTAGAGTTTGTTTAAAAACCCGCTTCGGCGGGTTTTTTATTGGCTAAAACAAATATTAGATAGTTCATGCTTCTTTTTTTATATTATTGTATTAACTCTAGTCTTAAATTGCTTTTAAAGTAATTAATCGCGCAAAAATTCCTATCAAAATGCATTAAAATCCTTATCAATATTCTCATTATTTTAGGCGAGATTTTATGACAGCATTAAACAACCAGAATTTATTGCAACTACGTTTTGTTAACCAAGCAAATATTGATTTGGTTAAACCTTCTTTTGATAACCTTCCTGCAAACCTTTATGCAGATGGTGCCTTTCGTAAACGTCGTTATTCAGTAGTAAAAATGCAAAATGGTGAAATAAAGCTACAGCAAGCCAAAGCATTTGTTCAAGATGATTCAATTAATACTTTTCAAGGCAATGTAGAGCGTACTTACGAAAATTTAGAGCAAAGTTTACTTGAGTCAGAGGGCATGAAAAGCATTGTAAATGAGTTTCGCCAACTTACCGGTATTGATGAGCAGCGTGATATTGAAATTCATCAGTTCCGTATGCTTGCCATCGATAGCGATACACCTGCAGCGCCAGAAGGCGTGCATCAAGATGGTTTTGACCATGTATGTATATGCGGTGTTTCTCACGAGAACTTAGAAGGTGGCGAACTGCTTGTATACGAAAACAAGCAAGCTGAGCCTTGTTTTAAAATGGAAATAAAAGACGGCATGTTTGCATTAATAAATGACCGTCAAGTGTGGCATAACGCAACACCTATGAACAAAATTGATGCTAGCAAACCAGGTTACCTGGATTGTTTTGTATTAACGTCTTAAGGAATTTAGGCATGAACATAACGCAATTACGTGAGCAGTTTCCAGCATTAATGCAGAACGTTGATGGTAAATCGCCAATATTTTTAGACGGACCAGGTGGCTCGCAGGTACCAACATCGGTGCTTACTGCGATGACTGCTTATTTAGGTCATTATAATTCGAACTTAGGTGGCGCGTTTTTTTCAAGTGATAAAACGGTTGAGTTGATGGCGAATGCGCGCCAAGCCGCCGCTGATTTACTTAATGCACCTAGCTCACAACAAATTGTGTTTGGTCCAAACATGACCAGCCTTACGTTTAGTTTTAGCCGTGCAATTTCACGCGACTGGCAGGCTGGCGATGAAATAGTTGTAACCAATGCCGATCACTTCTCGAATGTATCGTCGTGGCAACAAGCTGCAGAAGATAAAGGCGTTAAAGTTAATACGGCTTTAATTAATGAAGCTGATTGCAGCTTAGATATGGTGCAATTTGAAAGCTTATTAAACAGCAACACTAAGCTTGTAGCGGTCACTTACGCTTCAAATACCACAGGTTCAATTAATAATATTAAACGTATTGTAGAGCTTGCTCACGCTGCAGGTGCACTTGTTTATGTTGATGCCGTACATTATGCACCGCACGAACTTGTTGACGTGCAAGCACTTGATTGCGACTTCTTAGCGTGCTCTGCGTATAAGTTTTTTGGCCCGCATTTAGGTATGGTTTACGGTAAAAAAGAACATTTAGACGGGTTTACGCCTTACAAGGTTGAGCCAGCTAAAGACGTAGCACCAGGTCGCTGGGAAACCGGCACGCAAAGCTTTGAAGCAATGGCTGGTTTTATCGCAGCTGTTGATTACATTGCGGCGATTAGCGAGCTTGACGATAGCCATTCACGCCGCGAAAAGTTAAGCGTTGCTTTTGCTAAAACTAAGCAGCACGAAATGGCGCTTAGCGAACACTTTTTAACGCGCTTGGTTAATTATCCACGTATTAAGTTATTTGGTATTGATGATTTTGATCGCCTTAATGAGCGTACACCTACTTTTGCTTTAATTTTTGAAGGGCTTGAGCCACGCGCCGTTTCAGAATTTCTAGGTAAGCAGCATATTTGCGTGTGGGATGGTAATTTTTACGCGCAAGGGTTGTGCAAGCAATTAGATGTGCTTGATAAAGGCGGCGTAGTGCGCATTGGTTGTATGCACTACAACACCATTGAAGAGCTAGATCAGTTGTTTAATTTATTTGATGAACTGCTCGGTTAAATAATACTGATTTTGGTGCGCTAACTCTTAGGCGCACCATATATTTGTTCTGCACGGTTAAACAATACCCACGAGGTTAAAATATACTTATCGTTTGATACTGGCTTATTGCCTCTATGAGTATGTGTAAAGTAGCCAGGTGCTATTACCATAGTGCCTTTTTGAGGGGCGATTTTACGGTTTTGATAATAAAACTCTGTTTCACCACCTTCTTCTACATCGTTTAAGTAAAACATAAATAACAACACGCGATGCAAAGCTTCATTGTGCTGTAGCTGCGGATAAACTTCACTGTGCCAGTAAGGGTAGCCACCTTTGTTTACTTCGTATTTTTGCGCTTGAATGTTACCGAGTCTAAAAATTTGCTGAACTAAAACGGGTAATTGCGGTTTACCCACTTCTTCAAAAT
>NZ_JACJDN010000277.1:0-5168 GCF_014163565.1 Pseudoalteromonas sp. SR45-5
CCAAGCAATTACGTTATTTTGGCTGCATCAGAGTTTAAGCGAACAACAGCAAAGTACAGGGCTATTTTGGCTGCTTACGCTTGTGATTATATCTGGTTTTATTTTTACTCTTTTTTATATGCGTTTTTTAATTGTTCGCCCTGTTACTGCTATGCGCGATACTTTGATAGAAATAAACCAACAAGATGCAAATTTAGCAGCAAAACTTCCCCACTTTTCGTATGACGAATTTAAAGATTTAAGTTCACAATACAATATATTTACTGCCCATTTAAGTGAATTACTCAGCACAACATATAACAGTGCTCAAGCGAGTGCACACAGCAATACACAAGTCACTGAATCAATGAAAAATACTGAGCAATCAAGTGAGCAACAAATACAGTTAAGCCACAGTATTATTAATGCCAGTATGCAAATAACCCAAAGCTTACAAGACATAGTAAATAATACAGATAGCGTACATAACGTTAATAATGAACACCTTAACTTTGTAAAACTATCTGCGTCAGAACTCGCTGCTTTAGTAGAGCAGGTAAAACTTATTACTAATATGCTAGGTAGCTTTTCAAATACAATTGCGGGACTAAAAGAGAACAGTGAAAACATTCGTAGTATTTTAAAAATGGTTGAAGAGTTTTCTGATCAAACTAATTTGTTAGCCCTCAACGCCGCAATAGAAGCAGCTAGAGCGGGTGAAGCTGGCAGAGGATTTGCCGTAGTTGCAGACGAAGTACGCACGCTTTCAATAAAGGTAAGTGGCGCAACTAGGCAGATTAGCGACTTTATAAGTCAGATGAATGATTTGGTAAACGAGACAAATAAAGAGTCAGAGCAATTAATGACTCACTCTAATAACGCACAAAGCTCAATTAGTGCAACTTGTGATGGCTTTACTAAAATGCTTAGTGAGTTTGAGCACAACCAGCAGCAGCTGCAACAAATAGCCAGTGCTGTACATTTGCTTGAGGGCACCCAAAGTACGACTCATCAATCGGTAGAGCAAATCGTAGCTTTAGGGGAGCAAGCTAAACAACAAATAGATACGGCATTAGCCGATAGCGAGCAATCTCAACAGTTAAGCTTGCAAACCCAACAACAGTTAAAGCGCTTTGTGCACTAAGAAGCGTTTTCGGGCTCAGAGAAATATGGTAAATTACGCAGCTATTAATTTAAGTGTGTAAAGCGTGTGAGCAACCCTACCCCAGACTATGAAAAATTAGCCCTACAAATAAAAACCTGGGGGCAAGAGCTTGGCTTTAGCGAAGTGGGCATTACTGATATTGACTTATCTAAGCACGAAGCCCAATTGCAACGTTGGCTTGATGCAGGCTACCACGGCTCGATGGATTATATGGCTGCCCACGGTATGAAACGCGCCCGCCCTGCTGAATTAGTGCCTGGTACACAGCGTGTTATATCCGTAAAAATGAATTATCTCCCTCCCGATGCTGGCTTTGCAAAAACCTTAAAAAATAAAGAAAAAGCATATATAAGCCGCTATGCATTAGGTCGCGATTACCATAAATTAATGCGTAATCGTTTAAAAAAACTCGGCCAAAAAATAGAGCAAGAAATTGGCGAGTATGGCTTTAGACCCTTTGTAGATTCAGCCCCTGTACTTGAGCGTCAACTTGCCGAAAAAGCCGGCTTAGGGTGGCGTGGTAAGCATTCGTTATTAATTAACCAAGAAGCTGGGTCGTGGTTTTTTTTAGGCGAGCTATTTATTGATTTACCTCTACCAATTGATGCAGAAAACACCTTTGAAGGCTGCGGTAAATGCGTTGCTTGTATTACTCTTTGCCCAACAGGTGCAATTGTAGAGCCCTACGTTGTTGATGCACGTAAATGTATATCGTATTTAACCATAGAACACCAAGGGCCAATACCAGAGCAGTACCGAACTTTATTAGGCAATCGTGTTTATGGTTGTGATGATTGCCAGTTGGTATGTCCTTGGAATCGTTATGGACAAATAACTGACGAAAATGACTTTCATCCTCGCACTCAATTAAAAGATAAAGATTTACTTGAGCTGTTTGCTTGGGATGAGCCTACATTTTTAAAAAACACCGAAGGCAGCCCTATTCGTCGCATTGGCCACGAACGTTGGTTACGTAATTTAGCAGTTGGTTTAGGTAATGCAGAGTTCAGCCCCGCTATTATTAATGCCCTACAAGATAAAAGCCAAATATGCAGCGAACTTGTTTTAGAACATATTGAATGGGCACTTGCTCAGCAAAACGATAAACAACGATTACAAATTCGTAAAACAGCTAGGTTAATTAGAATTGTAGAAAAAGGCTTACCAAGGGATGCATAGCACCGCTTAAGTAAACCTTTATATTGCGAAGTAACTAGTTTTTCAAAAGTAACGATAGATCTTGTTCTATCTCTGTAAAGGCTGCTTTGACTTGTTTAACAGACTCTTCTCTTGCTACTGAGTTTTGGATAGTTTCATCTACTTTTTTATAAATAAACACCTCCTGATCTTCATCCAGTCCCATTGATGGGATACGTTCTTCGAGCTCTTCTTGTAACTGTTTAAACACTTTTTCGTTGTTTTGACGGTTTTCATTCAACAAGCTAATTAAGCTATGAAACTTACTATGAACAGTACTTGCTACGGCATTAAGTTTCGCTCGTTGTGATTCAAGCATTTTCTTGGTCATGATGGCGCGTAGCTGCTGCTCGGTAACACTGACAATAAAACATACGTGGTCGCGTATACGACCATGCTTGTCAGGGTCATGATCGGGCATATTTAAAATGAGTAAGCTAATCAATTCATAGTTAACTAAAATTCGGTGCGAAAACTCATGTAAGCGCCCTTTGTTTTTCAGCATTTCAAATAGCTCCACCACAATAGGTGAACACACGCCGTTTAGCGCAAAGTGGCTAATTTCATTATTTTCTCTAAATTCTACATTGCTTTGTAAATCAAAAGACTGAAGGCAATCTACAAGCGCTTTACCTAGCTCTTGAGGATCGTTAATAAAGCCTATGTTTTCAACGTAGTTAACTATTTGCCCCATTTCACTGCTATTGGCCATTGCATTAAATGCAGTTGATGTTGCATCTTCAACTTGCTTTTCTAGGCTTTGCTTTTCAACGAGTACTTGATTTAAATTTTTAAGCTTAGATTTAAGTTCGTCATGGCCAAAAGGTTTTACAATATAATCTTCTGCGCCAACAGAATAGCCTTCCATGCGTTCTTCAACAGTGCCGCGAGCAGAAACAAACATAACAATAATGTGTGCGGTATTTGGATTTGCTTTAAGTGCTTTACATACTTCATAGCCGTTCATTTGCGGCATACTTACGTCGAGTAATATAACCTGAGGCATATAACCTTCAACCATGTTTAAACACTCAGGACCATTTGTTGCTACTTGTAATTCAAAATCAAGCTCCTCTAAAATTTCCTCAATAATTTCAAGGTTAAAGGGTTCGTCATCAACGGCAAGTATTTTAGTTAAGGCCATAATTTATCATCCATTCAAATTCTTTAAAAAGTTACTTGGTATGCCAAAAAACAATTAATTAGTGTGTTGTATTAACTGATCTTCAGCTAAATGCTCGTCTAAGTTTATTTCTAATGGCACTTGTATAGATATAGTTGCACCACCATTTTCGTTGTTACGTGCAGTGATTTCACCTTGGTGTAAAGATACAAACTCTCTACACAATGCAAGGCCTAACCCTGTGCCACCAGCACCACTATTTGTTTTACTGCTTTGCACAAACTTAGTAAAAATATGCTCCAACTCATCTTCTGGTATACCGACCCCATTATCGGTAACCTCTATAGTAGCAAGCTTATTATCTGACTCTAAATTTACCCGTATTTTACTTTTAGGTTCGCTAAATTTAAGTGCGTTACCTAGTACGTTTCGAAGTAACTGGTTTATTTGCTCTTCATCACATTGTGCAATTACAGGTAATGGCTGTGCGGTAAATATAATCTCAATTTCTTTTTCCATTGCCGTACCAGACACATCATCAATACTTGTTTTAATAATATTCGCTAAATTATAGGGACGAGGGTTAAATGGAAACTTGCCTACATCTAGCTTAGATAGGTCGAGTAAATTATTTAGTAACGACAGTAAACGCTCACCACTACTCTCTATTCGCGATAAATACTTAATGAGTTTTTCTTTTGCAAAATCTCCAGCTTCTAATTTACTTAAACCAAAACGAGAAAAGCTTAAAATAGAGTGCATTGGTGTTCGAAGTTCATGCGACATGTTTGCTAAAAATTCTGATTTACTTAAGTTTGCAGCCTCAGCCACATTTTTAGCATGCTCGAGTTGTGAAGTACGCGCTCTTACTTGCTCTTCAAGAACATCTTTTGCTTCAAGTAATAAATCCTCTTTTTGCTTAAGATGGGTTACATTTTTAAATATGACCGCAAGTGCTATTTCGCCATGGTGATCTATCTCATTAAAAGAGCCAACTAAGGGTATATAACCTCCTGCTGTTTTAGATAAACGTAAATCGCAGCTAAATTGTCGATTACTATTTAATGTCGAAATCTTATCTTTAATACCTAAAATTGAATCATCATCTAAAAAATCAAATACTGATTTACCTTCGAGTTCATTAAACGGTAAGTTAAATAGTCTCAAGCAAGCATCATTAGCTTCTATCACTCTACCGCACTTTTCAAATAACATAATTGCATCGGGCGTATGTTTATAAATAACCTGAAGTAGGCTGTCTTTTTCAATTAGGGCATCAACCGTATCTTGTAGCCTTTCTACAAGCTCTGCGTTATGACGTTTTAATAACTCTGTTTGCCATAATTTATGTATTGATTGTAATAGTGAGCTATCGTTTAAAGGTTTAATAAGTACATCTTCTACGCCTTGACGAATTGCGTCGATCATTGAAACTTGATCAGGGCGTGAGGTAAATAACAAACAGCGGCAATGCGGTTGGGTTACTTTTAAATTTGAAAAAATTCCTAAACCTGTTCCGTCATCTAAAATAAAATCGCTTATTAGTATATCTATTTGCTTTTCTTTACTAATTTCTAAAGCTTCTGCGGAGGTTGTTGCAGTATGAGTCTCGATATGAGCACCGATTAAGCTATTTTTCATTTTTTCGAGACGTTCAGGAACATGGTCGACGAGTAAAATAGTAGGTAATTGCAAAATATGGTT
>NZ_JACJDN010000278.1:0-5158 GCF_014163565.1 Pseudoalteromonas sp. SR45-5
CTATTGTAACTAAAATATTGTCTTAACGCGTACTAATTTTAATTATGCTGATACTTATTCAAAGTTAAATTTACGCGTTAGATTGTCATTAAGTTAATGTGTTGCTCATTATGGCTATGCTAATATGCGCGTAATCAGCCAGTTTTATGTAAGATATTAAAAGTAAGGATATTTACTTGTTTATTAAGTTTTTACGTTGCATATGTGTTGTGAGCGCTTTAATTGCGACAAATAGCTATGCGGCAGAAAAAGTCATAGAAGATTACGAAATTAAAGGGTTAAGTGGCGATTTAGAAAATAACGTAGCCCTTTATCTCAAGCAATTAATTGGTGAAAAACCAACCCGTACACTTCGTCGTTATGCCCAAAAGCAAGTACAAAATAGCATTAAAGCACTTGGTTATTATAGCCCGACCGTCGAGGTTATTTATGATAAAGACGACAGCGAGTTAATTGTTAAAGTTGAGCGAGGTCCTGCAACACGCATAGAAGCAATTAATATTACGCTAAACGGCGATGGCCAAAATGATACTCAATTACAGGCATTAATTAAAAATACCAACTTAAAACAAGGTGATGTTTTAAATCATGGTAGATACGACTCTGCTCATAAAAAAATAGAATCTATGCTATTGGAGCTTGGCTATTTTGATGCAAAGTGGCCAGCGCGCAAATTAGAAGTGTCACTTAAGAAAAATAGTGCTGTTATTACTTTTGTAATTGATACTGGGGTTAGATACCAGTTTGGTGATATAAAAATAGCTAGTAATACGCCTGCTGAAAAATACATACGCTCGCTTGCGCCTTTTACTCAGGGTCAACCTTATAAATCAACACATATTGCTGACTATAATTTGGATTTATCAAGCACCCCTTATTTTGCAAGCGTGCGAGTTTACGCCGATATTGCTGCGCGTAAAAATAGCCAAGTACCTATTAAGGTAGATGTGTTGCACAAGCCTGCAAATAGCTATGAAATTGGCGGCGGTTTTAGTACTGACTTAGGGCCCAAAGTGCGTTTTAAATGGAGTAAACCGTGGATCACAGAAGACGGTCATTATCTCGAAACTAATTTAAATGTGGCGCAAAAGCAGCAAGATATTTCCATGGCTTATACCATTCCAGTTGATGATCCGAATGATGATTTATGGCGTTTTTCTGCTGGATATAAATTAGAGGATGAACTAACAAACGATACCTACAGTGAAATACTCACGGGGCAAATTCAGCGCCAATGGTTAACCGAAAATAAGTGGGTGCGTACTGCATTTTTACGCCGCGACCAAGAAACCTACCGCATCGGTGATGAAGAGGAAGAAAGTACCGAAATGTTAATGCCGGGCATTAGCTACGCCCGCAAAAAATCAAAAGGCGGCACGACTCCATACTGGGGAGAGCAGTGGCTTATATCTGCTGAGTTTGGTTTAGATGATGTGCTTTCGAGTACTAATCTGATTAGGGTGCAAATGCAACATGCGTGGTTACGTACATACTTAGATAAGCATTTAGTGTTTTTAAAAGCAAATGTTGGTGCAATGCTTGTTGATGATATTGAAAACGTACCTTACTCACTGCGTTTTTACGCAGGTGGCGATCAAAGTGTTCGTGGTTTTGCGTACCAATCAATATCGCCAGAAAATGATGATGGCGATCTCATCGGTGGTAAATACTTACTAACCAGTACAATAGAGTACAACTATCAGTTTGCTCAAAACTGGCGCGCAGCTTTATTTGTTGACGGTGGTACAGCAACGAATGATTTTTCTGATGACTTTGAAGTAGGCGCTGGTTTTGGTTTTCGCTATTTAACACCCGTTGGCCCAGTGCGTATAGACCACGCTTGGGGATTAACAAAAGAAAGTAAAAGCACACGTTTAAGTATTACCATAGGGCCAGAAATTTAATGTCAGTATTAAAAAAGATAACAGCCGCCGTAAGTGCTATTTTTGTCACGTTAGTTGTTGCACTATTTTGTTTGTTATTTACCGCACCCGGTAATCAATTTATTGCTTATAGTGCAAACAAAGCGGTAGATGGACTACATATCGTAATTAAAGATGGCCGTTTTATTTATAATGATGCCTTTAATGTGCGCTTTACTAGCAACGGATTGGATTTTAATGCACAACAATTGAAAATTGATTTGTTTTGGTGGCAGTGCGATGGAATTTGTATAGATAACTTAAGTGCTAAATCTATAAATTTAACATTACCAAAAACTGCAGAGTCACAAGAAGAAGCCGCTGCAGAGCCGCTTGAAAAAATCAGCTTACCTTTTAATATTGCTTTAAAAAACATTGCGATCAATAAATTTACTCTAGAGCATCCAAGTGCAAACGTAAGCGTTAATCACTTTAAACTCTCAGCAAAAGCAGAGGGTTCAAAGCTGACGGTTAAAAGCCTGAATATTCCCACCATACTTGTTGCTTTAAAAGAGCAAGAACAAGATGCGAAAACACAAATGGCGCAAAATACTCAAGCGCCTTTGACGCACCTACCCGCACTGCCTAATATAGAATTTACTTCACCACTTGATTTAGTTGTTGAAGACTTTGAAATAGCTAACATTACGATAGAGCAAAACGAAGCCCAGCATGTTATTGAAAACATCTCGCTGCAATTAAGTGTGGAAGATGCGGTTATTAATTTAGAGTCATTCTCAGCAAAGTATGAGCAGTGGCAGCTTAATACGCACCTTAATGCTGAGCTTGCAGGAAATTTGCCCGTAAAAGGGGATGTTGTTTTACAAAGTGATGAGCACCAAGCCAATTTGCAGTTGAATGGTGACTTATCAAATCTAAACTTAAATTTAGAAACGCAGGGGCAATATCCACTTAGTTTAACGGCAACGGCAAATTTAAAGCAAAAAAACTATCCGTTTGAGTTAAATGGCAAAATTAAACAGTGGCTTATTGATGCACAAAGTAATGAGCTTAAAGTGCGAAATGTAAGCCTCAATGCACAAGGTAATGCCGACGATTACCAGCTTAGCCTGCAGGGGAATAGCCAATTAGGCGCGTACCCAGCTGTTGACTTAAATACCCAATTAAAAGGCAGTCTCACCAAAGCAACTTTACAAGCGCTAAGCATTAAAGCGAACGAAAGCAGTGCAACTATAAAAGCCAATGTTGATTGGCAAAAAGGCATACAGGCTAACTTTAATGGCACGCTTGCTAACTTAAAAGCGCAGTACTTAACTGATGCCGCTACCAGTGATATTTCAGGACAGTTTAAAGGCTCGTTTAATGCAGCTGACGACAAGTGGCAGCTACAAATGAATAATACAAAGTTAAACGGATTACTTAACGACGTGCCACTAGAATTTGCCTCAAACTTTAAGCTCGACAACACGTTAAAAGCTAATATTGATAGTTTTTATTTAAGTAGCGGCACCAATAAATTAGCACTAAGCGGGCAAGTTGATGACACTTGGCAGGTTGATGGCAAAGTAACGCTTAAAAGTGATGAAAAAGCTAATATTCCATTTACTGCTGATGGCAACGCAAATTTAAAAGTGAGAGGGGAAAGGTTAACGCCCTCTGTTGATTTAGCGCTAATACTCGATCGCTTTATTTTTGATGAAATAAACATTAATAAATTATCAGTAAAAGGGCAGTTAGATACCGCAGCCGATTGGCAAACCGATGTTTCGGTAAGTGTTGGTTCGGCGCTTGTAGCCGAACAGCAAATTAATAGCGTTAAAATTGATATTAGCGGCGACAAAACAGATCACCAACTTACGGCATCTGTAGATGCTGAGCAAGGCAGTGTAGAGTTTGAAGTTAATGGCAAAATTAATAATACCACTTGGAATGGCGAGCTTAGTAATGTAACGCTCAGCGATAAAAAGCTTAGTTTTAGTAATACTAAAAATATTGCCATTATGGTTAATACGCAAAGTGGCGACTTTGATGTAAGTGCACATTGTTGGGCATCTGAGCAAAGTAAATTGTGCATAGACACCTTAGCCCAATCAAAAAACCTCGGTCAGCTAAATGCTAAACTAAGCAATTTAGCTCTTGAGGAGCTTAAGCACTTTTTACCTAATAGCATTCGTACTCGCGGTAATATAACTGGCGATGTAGCGCTTAATTGGCAAAGTGGTGCGCTTAAAACATTACGCGCAAATATCGATTCTAGCGACTTAGAAGCGGTGCTTACCTCGGAAGAAGATCGTTTTAAATTACCAATCGAAACTCTAACTGTTAGTGCATTTTCGGACTCTCAAGTTGGCAAGCTTGAAGCTAATTTAGAATCAAGTGTGCTTGGTAAAATAAACACACAAATTGATATTGACGACATACAAAATACGCAAGCGCTTAACGGCACTATTAATATTGATAAAATACTCCTTTCAGACTTACAACCATTTCTTGAAACCCTTGAGCAGTTAAAAGGTGATATTAGTGGAAAAGTCGCGTTAGTAGGTACGTTAAAAGATCCATTATTAAATGGCGAGCTTAATGTGAGCGATATTAGTTTAGAGGGCGAGCAATTGCCTATAGCGCTGCAAAAATCAAATATAAACGTGTTGTTTGATAAAACAACAGCCACAATAAAAGGCAACTTAAACGACAACCAGGGCGGTAAAATAAACCTCACCGGTGACGTTGATTGGCAAGGTGCGCAACCTGCTGTAAATGTGGCGGTAGTTGGCGAGCAGTTTTATGTACGTGCGCAGCAAGGGGTTACTTTTAAAGTATCGCCGGATTTAAAAATAGGCTTGGCTAATAATGCACTCAAGCTTGCTGGTGAGGTAGTTGTGCCTTACGGTCGTATAATGATTGAAGAGCTCCCAGAGGGCGCAGTGCAAGTTAGCGATGATGAAATTATTGTTGATCAAAAAACCGAGGCCACCGAAACAGTTCCGTTTGATTACGACATAGATTTAAAAGTGATTGTCAAAAACGATGTAAAAGTAGAATCGTTTGGCTTGGAATCAAAAGTTGCGGGTGATTTAGCGATAAAAATGAGTCAAGGAGCACCAATTATAGCCACAGGTGAGCTTAACTTAATTGAAGGTACTTACTTAGCCTTTGGGCAAGATTTAATAATCAGCACCGGGCAAGTCGGTTTTAGCGGTTCAATTGAACAACCATTTTTAAATATTAAAGCAATACGTAACCCCGATACGACTGCAAATGGTGTCATTGCAGGG
>NZ_JACJDN010000279.1:0-5116 GCF_014163565.1 Pseudoalteromonas sp. SR45-5
GAATTTTATTACAAAAGCGCATCATTTATTTTTGCCAGTAAGGTTCTATGTCAAGTGAAGCAAGGCGACTTTGCTCCATGGCACTGACCAAATATTCAGACTTTTGTTCAAGCCATGACTGGATTTTAGCAAGCTGTTCGTCCTCTTGCCCTGCACATAATTGCTTTAAATACTCAAGCGTACTTAATTCATAAATACCATGAGAAATATCAAGCCAAGGCAATCTAAACTCTAGGCGTTCTTCTTTATCAAATAACGATCCTAAACAGTTACCGCTCAGTAGGCTATTTTCAAGCTGAGTTCGTAGGTTTAAATACGAAGCGACATCGAGTGTTTGCTCCTTTGGAAGCAACTCGTGCAGGTTTTTCCAGTCTTTATTGAAAAGCCTATTGGCAATAGACGACACATTTTGCTCAGCCGCTTGAAGCTCTGCTTGCCCCCAGTCTTTACGCCATTGCTTATCGATTAACCAGGTAGTTAACGATAGTAATAAACGATTATAACGTGCGCTGTGAAACAGTGCATTTATATCGTCAATGCTTGGCTGTAACTCTTTTAAGTCTCCAATGACTTGAGCAAGTGCTGGCGCCGCATTAATTTTTTTATAAAAAGCATGGCGTTTAGACGTGTACGTTTTTAATTGAATCGCGTTTTCTACCCACGCTAATTCACTTAATAACCATTTAAGTTCGGTACGTAAGTGCTCTGTACTTTCTTTAGATACTATATCGTCGTATAGCCAAAAAGTATGGCGGATTAAACTGATGCCGTCAGTTACGCGTTTAAGTGTTTTTAAACTTGGCTTATCGAAATAGCATTGCTCGTGCTTTTGTACAAAGCGAATGCCAAAGTTCATGGCTTCAACTAAAGCACGCTCTTGAGTAGTCGACTTTGGTAATTGTACAAAACCAATAGATTTGCTTGGCATTAAAGGTTTTTCATCAGCAAGTCGATAACCACGCGCGGCCTTAGAATACAAACCTAAGCGTATGCAGTTTTGGCTAACTAGTATATCTGCAAATGCAAACAGCTCATTACGACTGCCCTCAACTAGCTCAATTTCTAGCTCGCTAATAATTTCAATTTTACCCGAAGCCGCAATTTCACCTTTATCGAGTACGACTTCAATTTTAGCGCCACTTTCGGTTTCAATTAACCAAGTACGACGAATGAAGTTAGTACTAAATATTGGATACAAGTTTTTTGAGATGGCGCTTATTTGCATGCCATGAGGCCAAATATCAGCATCAAACGCCATTAAATTAGGGCGGCTTGATTCAATTGGTAAATTGTACTCTGGACGTTGGTGTAAACCACCTACCACTTCACCTGCAAGCTTTATAGTTTGCTCGCATTCGCTGTCAGAACAACGCGTTCGAAAGCCTATATCAAGCGCTCTAAGCTCTCTGCTTGGCGTATCGTAGTATGCATTTTGTAAGCTGCGAGACGGTTTATTCTTCACCGTTTTTGCAAATTGAGTAATTAACGAGGGGATCAGTGGAATAACGGCATCTGATACCAAAAATTTCAGTTCTATCTCAGTATCCATTCGGTTTGCGGATTACCTTTAAAATAAATAAGTGCTCAAAATAAACAAAGCGCCTTAACAATGCAAATTTTTTAACCTTATTTTAGGGCCTGATGACCTTTGTGGATTAAATTTCGTTCTATCTAGGAGCAATTTAATCATAGCGTGAGGCTTGTAACCTAGTGGACTCGATAACTACTCCTGCGTTACCGTACTGGGTTACAATATCAGTCTTGCTATTGATCTATTTAATCCATACTATCTAACTACTTATGTGAAATAAAAATCACGTTCATAACGGACGCAGTTAGATCAACAAGGTAGATAAATGCTAAAACATTGTTTATTAGGGCTACTTTTAACAGCCACCACATTCATGAGTTATGCACAAGAAACACAACCTGCAAATTCAACGAATGCAAACACCGCTTATATTATCGATAATCTATACACTTTTATGCGCTCTGGGGCGAGTAAAAATTATCGACTACTCGGCTCTGTAGATGCTGGAACAAAGTTAACCTTGTTATCAAATGAAGAAAACGGCTTTATAAAAATTAAAGATGATAAAGACCGCGAAGGCTGGATAGAAACTAAGTTTATTACTAAAACAGCGGGCTTACACCAACAGTACAAAACACTAAGTAGCGAAATGAGCACTATGCAAGAAAAGCTACGTCAAGCTCAAATAGAACTTCCACAGCTACAAGAACAAAACCAAACTTTAACAGATCAAAATCTGCAGTTATCTGCTCAAATTACTAAGCTTAAAACAACGCTAGAGCAAGAGCGCACTCAAAAAGAAGCTGCTAGCTCAAAAGAGAAACGCCAGCTACTTACTTACGGTGGTGCTATTGCGTTTTTAGGCCTGTTTTTAGGTATTATATTAACGATAGTGCTGTCACGTCGTAAGCGCTACGAAGGTTGGGCGTAAAGCTCCATCCAACTAAATACAAAAAAGCCGCTTTACAGCGGCTTTTTATTCTCTGTATTTTCATGCAGTTCGAGTTTTGGTGCACTCATACCTTTGAGCAACCGACCAAATATATCAGCGCCGGTAATAATGCGTTTCACATCGCTCCACACTAATACCACATCGTGATCAATTGCCCCATCAAACGATTTATCTAAAGAATGATTAGCTCGTATTTTTAAAATCACTTCACTCAAACGCATCGCTTCATCAGCAACAATTATAGGTCTGTGACAATAATGATAAGGGTCAAACGTATCTGGCTCAAATAACGCTGATCTTAAAAAGCCGTCAGCATCTACCACTAATAAAGGCCAACCGTCTTCATTGGTAATGATCACCCAGTTATAACCTGACTTATGTAGTTTGCGTAAAAACTCATTATCAGTCGTTAATGTAAGGTCTGGGAAAATAGGCAAATCAAGCTTAGTAGGCAAAGCAATAATAGAGTCTGGATCAATTACCTCACCCTCTTTGGTTACGCTTATTTCATCTAAGCTAAAAAAGTTAAGCGCGCCTATTCCCTCAACGTGTTGAACATCAGCTTCTTCAGCCTCTATGTGTTTGCGAATAATACCCCTGAGCTCACTTTCAGCAAAGTACGTAATCCCCTCTTTGCCTAACCATGCATCGAGAATTAAAGCAGTTGGCTTAGCAACTATATAAAACAGAATCTGATAAAACTTAATTAACGGCGAAAGTAGGCTCGCCATTTTTAACGCATTACGCGAAAAATAAGCCTGTGGTGTTATTTCACCAATAATAGTAATTGCGATAGTTGAGAATAAAAACGAACTTGCGCCCATTAATACCGAATCAGAAAGTAGTGTAAGTAGTACGTTAATACCTACGTTACCCCACAAAATAGTCGACAATAAAAAATTAGAGTCGTTTCGAAGGGCCATGACTTTTATGGCCGCCTCGTTCCCTTTTGCACTTTCCATTTCAAGCTGAAGCCTACTTAGTGAAAAAAACGCTAAGTTTAAGCCCGAAAATATTGCCGATTGTGAAATACACAAAGCAATTGCACACCAAATCATGACTTCAAAGGTCATTGTATTTTCCTGTTAGTAATACCAATTCACTTAATTAAGCGAATTGGTATAAGGCTTATAAAAGCAATAAACTGCCTAAACCTAAAAAGGTAACAAACCCAACAATATCGGTAACGGTAGTTAAAATTACCGAACCAGATAACGCAGGATCAATTTTCATTTTGTCTAAAATAGACGGAATAACAACACCTGCTAGTGACGCGGCCACTAAATTCAATAATATGGCTACCGTAATCGTAATACTAAGCATTAAGTCGTTAAACCATAAAAAGGTAAGTAGGCCGATTACAAACGCCCATACCAAGCCATTTACAGCGCCAACACGCAGCTCTTTTTTAAGCAACGCATTACGGTTTGAATCTGTAACCTGTCCAAGCGCTAAACCTCGCACAATAACGGTTAATGTTTGACTACCTGCAATTCCCCCCATAGAAGCGACCACTGGCATTAATACCGCTAGTGCTACAACTTGTTCTATCGTTGCGCCAAATAAACCGATAAACCACGACGCTAAAAAGGCAGTAGCTAAATTAATACCTAACCATATGCCACGGTTTTTAGCACTTTTTCGCACACTTGCGAACAGGTCTTCGTCTTCACGTAAACCACCGGCTTTAGCGGCTGCTTCATCAGCAATTTCTTGTCGTAATTCATAAGCAGAGGCAATGGTTAATCGCCCAAGTAATTTGTTATCAACATTAACCACTGGCAGTGCCATTTTTTCACTGTGGATCACCACTTCTGCCGCTTCATATAAATCATCATCAGCATGGAGCGATGAAAAGTCATGATTTGCCAATGTCATTAAGTTATCGGTGTCGCTGGCTTTTATTAAATCATTTACCGCAACCTCACCTATTAAACTACCCTTGCGGCTTACTAAATAAATAACTTCACTGTATTGCGGTAAACCTTTGTGTAGCAATTTTTTAGCACCACCGGCTGTTAGCTTCTCCGATACTTTTAAAAAGTCAAAACCTAACCAGTGACCTAATTGCTCTGGCGGGTATTGCTGCGCTAAATCATATTGTTTGGTTTGCGCTTCATCGAGTTGCTTTTTTGCATACTCAACAAATCGCTCTGGTATAACTTCTTCAAGTTCCAGTAGCTCTTCTACATTAACTTCATCAAGAAGTTTAAAAGCCTCAGTGTCTTCTAGCGTTTGTAGCAACCACAAACAACTATCTTCACTTAAATTAACAAAAATTTCGTGTTGCGTGTCTTCATCAAGCAACTGCCAAATTTCAAGTCGTTGCTCTTTTGGTATCGCCTCAAAAAGTAATGACAGGTGCTCTGTTGAAAGCGTTAACTGCGCATCTGCTAATAATTTATTTTTGCGTTCTGTTGTATCGCATTGCAATAAATCATTTATGAGCTGTGGAAGTTGGTCTACCGGATACTCAATCATCTTAAAACCTTAAAATTTAAAAGCGCACATTATTTATAGTCTACTTGAACAATAAAAAATTGCAGAAAAAACGTGAACTTATTAAGCATGCGCAAGCTATTTTTGCGCATTGTATGGGCAAACTAAATGCAGTACTAATATTTATTTTAAAA
>NZ_JACJDN010000027.1:0-14812 GCF_014163565.1 Pseudoalteromonas sp. SR45-5
CTTAATACTTGACCGGTAAGTAAAAAAAACGCAGCTAAGCAAAGCGTTCGCCATTGATCGTTTTTAATTAATGCTTTAACACTTTGGGCAAAAGGAATGTTTTGCTCTTTAGGCTGTTGTATACGCTCTTTTGTGCCTAAAAAACAAAGTAAAAACAGTACAAAACCTAAAATACTCATTGCAGTCATTGTGTATTGATAGCCCTTGGCGGCATCGCCTTGGCCAAAGTACTCAACCATTGGCATAGTACAACCCGCTACTATTACGCCGCCTAGCATACCAAATACAAAGCGGTAAGACTGAATAGTCACGCGCTCTTTTACATCAGCCGTAAGTACACCGCCCAGTGCACAATAAGGAATATTGATAGCGGTGTAAGCCACCATAAGAAGTGTGTAAGTAGTAAAGGCGTAAATTATTTTATCGGTGCCTTCTAAATCAGGCGTAGTAAACGCTAAAATACTAATAATGGCAAAAGGAAGTGAAAGCCAAAGTAGGTAGGGGCGAAAGTGCCCCCAGCGCGTATGTGTTTTGTCAGCAAGGTTGCCCATTAATGGGTCGGTTACGGCATCAAAAATACGTACTGCTAAAAACATAGTACCGACAACAGCGGGTGATAAACCCACTACGTCTGTGTAGTACAGCATTAAAAACATCATAACTGTTTGAAAAATAATATTACTGGCGGTGTCGCCTAAGCCATACGCTATTTTTTCTTTTACACTGACCATGATTATTTATCCCGCTTTATACTTGTTTTTAGTTATGGGTATGCTCTTATCTTTTAGAGATGAGTTCTTTATAAGCTAAGCCACTGTTTTTAATAGTGCGTTGCTGGGTTTTATAATCTACATACACAATACCAAAACGTTTTAAATAGCCTTCTGCCCATTCAAAGTTATCCATTAGGCTCCAAGCAAAGTAGCCATGTATAACAACACCTTGTTCAATTGCATTATGAACCGCGTTTAAATGAGTATTATAATAACTTAAACGGTCTAAGTCGTTAACTTCACCATTATTATATGTATCGGGCATGGCTGCGCCATTTTCTGTTATATAAATAGGCGGTAGGGTGTATGTTTTATTAAGCGATACGAGCAGGTCGGTGAACGATTGCGGGTAAACTTCCCATCCCATATCAGTCAACGGACCTGTAGGTGCAATGGGTTCATAAATGTCAGTAGGATGCGCCTTATAAACTTGGCGGGTATAAAAGTTAATGCCTAAGTAATCAATTGGCTGAGAAATTAATTCCATATCACCTGGGTGTATTTCTGGTAAATGATCCTCAGGTAGTTGGTTAATTATATCAGGGTATTTACCGTCCATTATTGGTTTCATGTACCACTGATTTAAATAGTCATCAGCGTATTTTGCACTGTCTATGTCTTGTTGAGTATCTGTAAGCGGGTAGGCGGGTGTAAAGTTAAGCACAATGCCGTTTTGAGTATCAGGCGATGTTTTATTTAGCACGTTCATAGCCAGACCATGAGCGAGTAATAAGTGATGAGCTGCTTTTTTACCATACTGCTTGCCTACTAGACCTGGGGCATGTATGCCAATTTCGTAACCCAAAAATGCGCTGCAAAAGGGTTCGTTTAATGTAGCGTAAGAATACACTCGTGTTCCAAATGCGTTAGTAATTAGTTCTACGTACTGCTCAAATGCATAAGCTGTTTTTCTGTTAAGCCAGCCGCCTTCATCTTCAAGGTGTTGCGGTAAATCCCAGTGATACAAAGTAACAAAGGCTTTTATATTTTTTCGTTTTAGCTCATCTAAAATATCAGTATAAAACTTAACGCCTACAGGATTTAACTTTCCGTCTTGAGTCATAACGCGAGGCCATGAAATAGAAAGCCTGTAAGCATCAACACCTAGAGACTCTATTAAATCTATGTCTTGTTGCCAATTGTTGTAATGATCGCAGGCAATATGACCATGTGAATTATCAGCAATTTTACCTGCAGTACTACAAAAGGTATCCCAAATACACGGTAAGCGATGCTCATACCCGCCCTCTATCTGAAATGATGCTGTTGCTACACCATAAACAAAGTCTTTTGTTAATAGAGGTGAATTAAATGGTAATGATATTTTTGTCATTGGTTACGAACCTTTTTGAGAACTTAATTGCACGCTTAGCGCCTATTTTTACTGACTTTCAGCGGTTACAAAACATTATTAAAAATAAAAGTTGTTGAAATATGTAACATGTTCGTATTTAATTAGCCGTGAAAGCGCTTACATTTTTAGATTAATGTTAATTAATCTTCAGGTCAACTCTTTAATACTGCGCCTTAGCGGGGTTTGTATTAATTACTTACTGAAGATCAATTTATAATAATAAATTGCGGAGAGCACATGGCTAGTTCAGCACCACTGACATCACACACACAGTCGCAAAACCACCAAGATAAAAACTATGGTTTTGCACTTACATCTTTAACTTCACTATTTTTTATGTGGGGTTTTATTACCTGCTTAAATGATATTTTGATTCCGCATTTAAAAGCGGTTTTCGATTTAACTTATGTTCAAGCAATGCTTGTGCAGTTTTGCTTTTTTGGCGCTTACTTTTTAATGTCACTCCCTAGTGGATACATTGTTAAAAAGCTTGGTTATAAAAAAGGAATCGTGGTTGGGCTTTTAATTGCGGCAGTAGGGTGTATATTATTTTACCCAGCAGCGTCTTTACATAGTTACCCTGTATTTTTATTCGCTTTATTTGTACTTGCCAGCGGCATAACGTTATTGCAAGTATCTGCTAATCCTTATGTAAGTTTGTTGGGCTCACCAAAAACTGCGTCGTCTCGACTTACGCTTACCCAAGCTTTTAATGCATTAGGTACCACTGTTGCGCCATCATTTGGTGCTCTGTTAATTCTAGACTCAGCGTCAGAAGCCTTTTTAACACCTGCACAAAATGCAGAGTCAGTTCAACTTCCTTACCTCCTTTTAGCTGCAATGCTTATTTTACTAGCCGGTATTTTTGCTTGGCTTAAATTACCAGACATTATGAGCGAGCAAAAAGCAGAAGCCGAAAAATCAGATGCAATTGAAGGCAGTGCTTGGCAGTATCGCCATCTTGTATTAGGTGCTGTGGGTATATTTATGTATGTAGGCGCCGAAGTGGCAATTGGTAGCTTTTTAGTAAGCTTTTTAGCACAAGAAAATATAGCAGGGCTAAAAGAGAATGTTGCAGCTCATTACATCACTTATTATTTTGGTGGTGCTATGGTTGGGCGTTTTATTGGTGCTGCTGTAATGCAAAAACTACCCGCTGGTAAAGTACTTGGCTTTAACGCAACCATGGCTATTATTTTAGTCATTATTGCCATGAGCACGTCGGGTCAATTAGCAATGTGGTCAATACTATTGGTTGGTTTATTTAATTCTATTATGTTCCCAACTATTTTTAGTTTAGCGTTAAATGGACTTGGTAAGCATACCGCTCAAGGCTCTGGTATTTTGTGTTTGGCGATTGTAGGTGGCGCAATAGTGCCACTTTTACAAGGTGCGCTTGCTGATAGTGTGGGTGTTCAACTTTCGTATGTTTTACCTATTTTATGTTACATATTTATCGTGTTCTATGGTTTAAGCGGTAGCAAACCAGTTCATGCGCAGGAGACTCTATAATGAAAACCCCTTTTACACTTAATAAAATAGCCTTAGCAACATTAATTGCATCAGTAGGTACTTTATCGGCTTGTTCAAACGACGCAGTGACATCGGTTGAAACTAATGAAACGTTATCTAAAACAGCGCAAATTTGGCCAAAACTTAATATTGCCGTTAAAAAAGATGCCGATATTGAAGCTAAAATAGTTAACTATTTAAAAGCCATGACACTTGAGCAAAAGGTTGCTCAAATGATTCAGCCAGAAATTCGTGATATTACCGTTGAAGACATGCGTAAATATGGCTTCGGTTCATACCTTAATGGCGGTGGCGCATTCCCTAATGGCGACAAACATGCAACACCTATGGACTGGGTAGCCTTAGCAGAGAGCTTTTATCAAGCTTCTGTCGACGACTCAGTTGATGGCAGTAGTATCCCAACTATGTGGGGCACCGATGCAGTACATGGCCATAATAATGTAATTGGTGCCACGTTATTTCCGCACAACATTGGTTTAGGCGCGGCGAATAATCCTGATTTAATCGAGCAAATAGCATCGATTACTGCAGTAGAGGTAATGGCTACGGGTATTGATTGGGTATTTGCACCCACAGTTGCCGTAGTGCGCGACGATCGCTGGGGAAGAACCTACGAAGGTTACTCAGAAGATCCAAAAATTGTACATGATTACTCAGCAGCCATAGTAAATGGCTTACAAGGTAAAGCCGATGGCGACTTTTTAAGTGACAAGCGTGTAATTAGTACCGTTAAGCACTTTATTGGCGATGGCGGCACCGTTGATGGTGATGATCAGGGTAATAATATCGACAGTGAACAATCATTATTTGATATTCACGCACAAGGCTATGTAGGTGGTTTGTCGGCGGGTAGTCAATCTGTTATGGCATCTTTTAATAGCTGGAATGGCGTTAAAAATCACGGCAATAAATATCTACTTACTGATGTATTAAAAACACGAATGGGTTTTGATGGATTTGTAGTAGGCGATTGGAACGGTCACGGTCAAATTGAAGGCTGTACTAACGAAAGTTGTGCGCAAGCCGTTAATGCTGGCCTTGATATTTTCATGGTGCCAACAGGTGCCTGGAAGCCTCTTTATAACAATACAATTGCGCAAGTTAAGTCAGGCGAAATTAGTATGTCGCGTATTGATGACGCAGTGAGCAGAATATTACGCGTAAAACTTCGCGCTGGTTTATTTGATAAACCAAGCCCGGCTAAGCGTCTTTACTCTGGAAAAACAGAGCTAATTGGTACCCAAGAGCACCGCGAAGTAGCACGTCAAGCTGTGCGCGAATCACTTGTGTTACTCAAAAATAAAAATAACCTATTGCCTATCGCAGCTAATCAACGCGTACTTGTTGCAGGTGATGGAGCCGATAATATAGGTAAACAGTCGGGTGGTTGGAGTATTACGTGGCAAGGTACTAATAATAAAAATGCTGATTTCCCTGGTGCTACTTCGATATATAAAGGGCTTGAAGATCAAATATCTGCAGCAGGTGGAAGTGTTACTTTAAGCGCTGATGGTACGTTTGAGCAACGTCCTGATGTTGCCATTGTTGTATTTGGTGAAGAACCTTACGCAGAAGGGCACGGCGATAAAGATAACCTTGAGTTTGAGCGCGGAAATAAAAAGTCATTAGCACTTTTAAACTCACTAAAAGAGCAAGGCATTCCTGTTGTATCTGTGTTTATATCAGGTCGACCTATGTGGGTTAACAGCGAACTTAACGCATCTGACGCGTTTGTAGCTGCATGGTTGCCAGGTACAGAAGGTGCGGGTATTGCTGATGTGTTATTAAAAGCGGCAGACGGCACCATCCAAAATAACTTTAAAGGTAAGCTATCGTTTTCTTGGCCTAAATCGGCGGTACAAACTGCGGTTAATAGAGGCGATGAAAATTACGATCCATTACTTCCTTATGGTTTTGGTTTAACGTATGGCGATAAAAACGTGCTAGCTGACGACCTTGATGAAGACTCTAAACTTGATAACTCAGGGCTTACGAGTATGGATATACTTGTTGGTGCACCTGTAGCACCATGGCGCTTATTGTTAAAATCGGGCGATGAGCTTTTAGATGTATCGAGTAGTACCCATGAATTTGGTGCAATTAAATACCGTACTGAGGACAAAACAGTACAAGAAGACGCGCGCCAATTTAACTTCAGCGGTGCAGAAAAAGCCAGTGCTGAAATAGTAACGAGCTTTGCAGAAGATACCATTGCCTACGTTGAAGCAAACAGTGTGATTAGCTTTGATATTAAATTAAACGAAGCACTAACGAGCGATGTAGCCCTTGCTATGACTTGTTCTGGTGAGTGTGGTGCAAGCATTGATTTAGCAAACGTAGTTGATAAAACTATTGAAAATAAATGGCAGTCAGTATCAATCGATTTAGGTTGTTTTGCTGATAAGGGTGTTAATTTTGCAAGCCTAACAAGCCCATTTAGCTTACACAGCAATGGTAAAGCATCAATTTCTGTAGCTAATATTCAGTTTGTACCAAATAAAGCGGACGAGGCTACGCTGTCTTGTAAGTAGTTTATTAACTCTATTGTGTGTATACCAAAGCCCTTCTAATGAAGGGCTTTTTTTATGGATAGATGTTAGCTAGATAAAATATGGTAGTTTAAATATAGTTGTTTTTAATGCGCTTATAAGTCACTTAAAAGCAATTAACTTTTCGTGAGTAAGTTTTTTTCATCAAAGGTTACTACTTTGTCTCGGCCAGTTTCTTTAGCTAAGTAAAGGCGTTTATCGGCATAAGCGAGCAGTTCTTTTATAGTTGCATTCCCATTAATTGCATTACTTACCCCAGCGCTTACGGAAAGTTTTATATGCTGATTTTCATGATAAAAAGCTTGAGTGCTTATATTCTTTCTTAATAGCTCAGCATCACTTTTTGCTGCACCAAGGGTGTAATCAGGTAGTAAAATGGCAAATTCTTCTCCGCCAATTCTGGCACTAATACCTACATTTAAAAATTGCTCTTTAATAAAGTGAGATATCCACTTAATTGCGTGGTCGCCCGCTTCGTGACCAAACTGATCGTTTACACGTTTAAAAAAATCAATATCGAGCAAAATAACAGACACATTTTTGTCTATATTTTTAGGATCACTTAGTGCTTCTTTACTTTTTGTAAAAAAGCCACGGCGATTAAGTAATTGGCTTAAAGTATCGGTGTTAGCAAGGCTTGAAAGTGTATGCTCTGTATTAGAAGCCAGCAGGTATGGCAATATTAGTGCGCTACAAGTGGCCAAAATTAAATGACTACTTAAGATAAGTTGCAGTGGCTCTATGTAGTTTGGCGAATTAATACTAAAAATAGATATTGCCAATAGTGTTGTTTGTATGAGCATTAAAATGCTGTGAATTGAAAAACAAACTATCAGCGCTTTTTTTTGCAAAGTGGCTACAAAGTTCATCTGCTTAATAATATATGCGGAATATAGGTATAAAACCGAAATAATTAAGCTTGTCAGCATTTGCCCTGCAGGGTCTGAATATATGGGTAATAAAGCAACCCCAGTTAATCCAAGGAGACAATAAAGAGGTTTTAAGTTTAGTGCCTTACTGTGCTTATATTTATTTAACCCAATAATAATTAATAATGGACTTAGTAATATAAAAATATCAGCCAAATAGTGTGTAATAAAAGGCGCGTCTATTACTAACTTTAAACAGGCAAGTAACTCGGCAAATGCAAAGGTAATGCATGCTAGGCCAAATAATAAAAATGATGTTTGTTTTTTAAAGTTATGTACGGATAAAAAAAACAAGCCTATTAATACGTTAAGAATAAAAGAGAGACTGATCACAGTAGGCAGGTGTAGCATTTAAGATTCTCTTTTATTAAAGATAGGCGTGGTTGGTGTGGAAAACTTGCTGATTATTATGTATTAATGTTTAAAGGTCAATATGGGTAAAAAGTAGTAATTTACCCATATATCTAATTTGAAAGGGATTTTAACTGAACGAATATTAACGCCCGCTAAACCAAGCTCTCTAAAGCCGATTTTATATCAGGATGATGAAAACGATAATTGTTAACGAGTGCCTTTTTAGGGATTACAAATTGCCCCGTTGTTAGTAAGTCTGACATTTCACCCATTAATAGTTTAAGTACTGGGGTTGGCATAGTGATAAATGCAGGTCGAGAGAGCGCCTCGCCTAAGCTTTTACTAAATTGAGCATTGCTTACAGGGTTGGGTGCTGTTGCGTTAACAGGGCCTGATATTTCTGGGTGTTTAATAATAAAGAGTATTAGCTGAATCATATCGTCGATGTGTATCCACGACATGCCTTGCTCGCCATTACCAATCGGGCCACCCAGGCATAATTTAAAAGCAGGTAACATTTTTCCAAGTGCACCTCCTTTTTTAGCTAAAACAATACCCGTTCGCAAAAGGCATACTCTGGTTTGTTCTGATTGGGCGAGTAGTGCTGCATTTTCCCAGTCTTTACAAAGCTGGTGGCTAAATTCATCGTGTGGGCGTTCAAAAGTTTCATCAATAGGATTACTATTTTGTCGACCATAAAAACCAATTGCACTGCCAGATATAAAAGTATGCGGGGGTATACTACAGGCTTTAATCGCTTGACTAATTTGCTGTGTAATATCAATACGACTGTTTCGTATTATTTGCTTTTGTTTGTCGCTCCAGCGTTTATTTACAATCGGCTCGCCAGCGAGATTAATAACGATATCAACAGTGTTAAAGTCAACATCACTAATGTCACTTACGGCTTTAACTTTGTGGCCTAATAATACGTTTGCTTTAGTTGGATTGCGGCTAAGTACAGTAACAGTATTATGATGAAGTAAAAAAGGGCATAAGTGCTTACCAATTAATCCGGTCGCGCCAGTTATAAATATATGCATTATTCATCCTTACAATAAAATAGAAGCAAGTGATTAAAAAACATACTCGCTAGCAAACAGCTTTGCAAATTTATACGTAAAACAGGCTTTTATGATCACTTCGTAATTATTTCATTTAATTACCTTTTGCCTTACACTGGGACGATATAGTTAATAAAAGGATTAATAAATTGGCAAGTTTAACTGGAGTAAATAAAAGCTTAATAGTTTTTGCTTCCTTAGTAGTGGTCCTCGCTGGAATAAAAGCCGCGAGTGTAATTATTATTCCGTTTATTTTGGCGGCATTTATTGCCATTATTTGTAACCCGCTTATCAAGTTTTTTGCGCGCTACAAAATTCCTAAAGGCATTGCTGTTATGTTGGTCGTGCTGATTATAGTTGGCTTAGGGGTAAGCCTTGGCGGGCTTGTAGGGCAATCTATCAACGACTTTTCTCAGCAGCTTCCTGAGTATAAAACACAACTTAAAGAAGAGTTTGTGTGGCTGGTCGATTTAGCATCTCAATACAACATACTGATCAATAAAGATCAGTTAATTAATATGTTCGATCCTGGCAAAATGGTTGATGTGGCCACTAATATGCTCACTGGGTTAGGTGGCGTAATGGCAAACATGTTTTTAATTATTTTAACGGTTGTTTTTATGCTGTTTGAAGGGCCAATGCTGAGCAAGAAAATACATATGGCACTTGAAGACCCTGATAGTAAAATGAAGCAAATTGACCGCTTTTTAGAATCTATTAATTCATACTTGGCAATTAAAACGCTAGTAAGTTTAGGGACGGGTATTATTGCTGCGTTTTACTTATGGATTTTAGACGTTGACTACTTTGTGCTTTGGGGCGTGTTGGCATTTATGTTCAATTACATTCCAAATATAGGTTCAATTATTGCGGCTGTACCAGCTGTATTACTTGCCCTTATTACTCAAGGCCCATTAGTGGCAGGACTTGTTGCTGCAGGATATTTAACAATAAATACGGTAATGGGTAATATTGTAGAGCCTAAATTTTTGGGTAAAGGGCTGGGTCTTTCAACGTTAGTGGTGTTTTTATCATTAATATTTTGGGGCTGGTTATTAGGTACTGTGGGTATGCTTTTATCTGTACCATTAACAATGATTGTAAAAATAGCCCTAGAAGCCAGTGCAGAAGGCAAGTGGGTTGCCACTTTATTGGGCAGTGGTGAAGACGTTACTAAAAATAACTAACATTTATAACCATCAAGGGCTGTAAAATTAAAACCCTTGATGGTTAAGTTATCAATAAATACAGGGCTATTAATTAATAAACGATTTAATAGCGTCATCCACTGCGTATATTGCGCCTTCTAAATATCCTGCTTCTTGTTTTGCAAACTCACTCGCTACAAAATGAATATTGAGGTTACTTAATTGCTCTTCCAAGTTTGAAAAATCAAATTCTGGGTGCTGTGAAGGCTGAGTTTGATCGTCTTTATTAGCTACAAATTTATCCTCTGCCCAGTCTTTAATAAAGTATCCGGTTGCCTTTTCAGCATCCTTACCATAAAAGTAGCTGAGCTGTTGGGCACAGGCTTGAATTAATTGCTCTTGAGTTACTTGGTTTCGTGATAAGTAGGGCACACCTATAAAGCCAAATAATGCGGCGTAATTACTATCCTCAGCACTGGCATCGTGAATATCGACCTTAGGGCCTACGCGGCTAAAGCTTTGCCCAGATAAGTTTTTATCACGCCAAAATGCATGTTCAAAAGTAGCTATAAACTTGGCTTGTCCTGCCATCCATGTAGGTACGCTGCTAAGGCGGTTTATGAGTGTTGGAGTCGCCCATAGTTCAGGTGTTAAATGCGTTGTAACCATACGAGGAGGAATTGCTGAAATTAATTTGCCAGTAGTAAAGTGCTTTATATTGCCTAAGTGATTAACCGTAATTAGCCAGTTATTATCACCTTTTTTAAGCTCAGTGACATTATGTTCTAATAATATTGAATCAGGATTAAGCTGCTCATATAAGGCAGTTATTAAGGTATTCATGCTGTGTTTGAGTCTAAATAGTTGCATATCTCCAGCACCTGCAATTTGTTGAGGTTGTTTGAAGTTAGGTGCTTGATATAACACATCACCTTTATGGTATTGCTCAAATATACTTAAGTTGAGTGACTTTATTAGCGCTTGAATTTTTGGTTGGTGGGGAAATATCCACGTAGGACCCAAATCAAAACTAACATCGTTATTTATTGGTGATTGCGCGGCAAAAATTCGGCCACCTAATTGCGATTTAGCTTCTAATAATAAGTACTCAATATTAAGTAGTTGTAATTTATACGCACTGTATAAACCAGCAAGTCCGCCACCTATAATAATTACTGGTTTGGTCATCTGTTTATCCATTAGTTTTTAGCAATCTACTAGTAGGTAGTTTGTTTTGGTATGAATAAATTGTCAAGTAAGCTATAGGGAGTGAGTAAAGAAACGTAACTAGTTTAGTGTGCTTAAGTTACGTCAAAATGGGTGTTTTAGTGATTCTGTAAATTGATTTATAAGCTCAATTTCACACAGTTTATAGCTAATGGTTGAGGTTGTCGCATTAGGAAGTTTTATTAAGTAACGCCATTGGCAGGCGCTCTCAAGGTACTTTTCATTATTTTTAATGCTGCGCATAAATAACGGCAGCACTTGCGTATTGCCTGTGCTTTCTTGTGACTTAGTTAGCTCATATTTACGCTTTTGTATCCAACTGCCTTGTGCTTGTTTTGCTTTATCAATTTGGCTATCTAGGCATTGAATATATCGCTTAGCTTCATCGGTTGTTGCTTTAGCGGCTAAAGTACATGCTTCATCTGCAAAGCTGTATTGGCTTGAAGCTAATAACACAATGGCAGTTAGTTTTAATAAATAGTTACTTTTTGTCATTGTAATTAAACTCTAAAATAAATTGAGCGCCGCCTAAGTTATCAGCTTCTGTAATGGTAAGTGTACCGCGATAGGACTTAACCAAGTCAGATACAATTGCCATCCCTACGCCGTGTCCGCTTTCGTATGTATCCAGACGAGTACCCCGTGTAAGTAGAGATTCACGTTTGTCCTCTGGCACGCCAGGACCATCATCGCTAATTCCAATACATAAAGTTTTGCTTTGAATAACTTGTATTGCTACTTGTGAGCGACACGCTTTACAGGCGTTATCAATCAGGTTGCCAAGTAATTCAATTAAATCTGTTTGGTCACCTAAAAAGTAATCTTTTTCGGTTACGGTGCAGGTAAAAATAATATCTTTATCACGGTACACTTTTGCCATAGCACTGAGTATTGAATCGAGTACTGGCTTAATAGGGGTTTGTTTTTTCCACGTGTCTGATGCGCCCGTTGCAGCACGTTTTAATTGGTGCTCGATCATCACATTAATGCGGTCGAGTTGTTCTTGTGCATCGGCATCGTTTGCCAATGGACTTGATTTTAATACAGCAAGCGGCGTTTTGAGTGCATGAGCAAGATCGCTCAATGAGGCTCTATAGCGTTCTTTTTGGCGTTGTTGCGACTCAAGTAGCAAGTTTAGATCTGCTTTTATTGTTTGCAGCTCTACTGGGTAGAGGCCTTTAATTTCTTGAATATCGCCTGATTCAATTGCTTTTATTTCTTTATCGAGTCTTTGGAGTGGGCGAGCGCTCCAAATAAAACCAATCGCCATCAGGCCTGCAATTGCAATGCCCATTATAAACATCCAATCTACAAGGGTTTGCTTAAAGCCATCCATTAAACGAAGTAGAGCGTCATTACGTTTAACTAATATAAAGCGGGCTTGTTCTGATTGATCTATGTTGTTTAAAATTACAGTCAGGCTAAGTTGCCAGTACGCGGTGTTATTATACTCCACGCGCCTGAAATCGGCAGCACCGGCTTTGGTTTCTATTTGTTGAGGTACATAGTTTAAGTTTACAGCCGATTCTGAGTTCCAAACAGGATCATCATCGCGGTAAATCATAGCGTAGGTATCTGAATTTAATCTGTTTAACTCAGGCGCTAAAATAGTGCTGGGCATAATAATACCATGCTCAGTAAAGTCGACTTCAGATATTAGCGAGTAAAGCTGTGCTTCGAGAGTTTTTTCTGTCGCATCAACAAGTGAAGCGTAATACGCTTTGCCAATTGAATAAAATAAGATAGGGAGCGCGACTAATAAAACAAAGACAAGGATAAATCCTTGCCTTATTTTTAACGATATTTGCGGTATTACCACTGGCTTTTAAGCCTGTAACCACGTCCACGTAGTGTTTCTACTGGGTTTAGTACGCCTTCAGGGTCAAGCTTTTTACGCAAACGTAGTACAAATACTTCAATTACGTTTGAATCAAGGTCGAAATCTTGGTCGTAAATATGCTCAGTCAATTCTGATTTAGAAATTACTTTTTGCGGATTTACCATTAAGTATTCAAGTACTTTATATTCGTAAGCTGTCAGGCTAAGTTCTTTGTCATCAACCCATACTTGTTGTGAACGTGTATGGATTTTAATTGGACCTGCAGTCATTTCTGGATTTGCTTTACCAGCACTGCGACGAATTAATGCATTACAACGGGCAATAAGCTCTTCAACATGAAATGGCTTAGTAAGGTAGTCATCGGCACCTGCATCTAAACCTTCTACTTTATCTTGCCAGCGATCGCGCGCGGTTAAGATTAAAATAGGGATTGTAATGCCTTGTGCTCGTGCTTTATTAATTAGCTCAATACCGTCTATTTTAGGTAAACCTAAATCAACTACGGCCATATCAAGCGGGTATTCTGTAATGTGGAAAAGACCTGCTTCACCATCGTGGCATAAATCCACGCTGTAACGTTCTTTTTCTAAGGCATTACGTAGGTTATCTGCTAAATGTAAATCGTCTTCTATAACTAAAATTCGCATTTTTAATCCTTTTTCACTTCGCCGGTTTTTTTATTAATATGTAAATCAACGACGTGGCCGTCAGATTTGAGTATTCGTACGGTATAAAAATCTGTTTTTTCGGTAATTTTTAAGGTCTTACCGCCAATTGTTTTCTTTGCGAGTATTACGGCTTTCTTTTTGTCCACCTCAGCATGAGATGCTTGGGTGGCGGTTGCTGCTTGACTAAAGTTAGCTAAGCTAACACAAGCAATAAAACCGAGGCTTAATAATACGCGCATAATGGAAAACTCCTAGACCAGACTCACTTAGTTTAATTAACTAAGTTACTAAAATTCAAGTAAAAACGGTAAATTCGTTTTTATCCTGATAATTTTAATTAAAAACCTGTGAACAAACCCTGAATTACAGTGCAACGCACGCTCTAGGGTTTAATACTTTTTAAGCAGGAAATACCTTTTTAAAAGGTTTAACAATTGTATTTTCATAGATGCCAGCGGCAACGTAAGGGTCTGCTGCTGCCCACTCTCGAGCTGCTTCAATTGATTCAAATTCAGCAACCACTAATGAACCGGTAAAACCTGCTTCTTGAGGATCTTCACTATCGACTGCCGGTAATGGACCGGCGGTAAGTAGACGATTTTGAGAATCAAGCTCACTAAGGCGTGCTAAATGTGCCGGGCGTGCTGCTTTTCTAAGCTCTAAGCTGTTTTCAACGTCTGTTGAGTGAATCATGTACAACATAAGGAATCTCATAAAAATTGTTAAATTTGATTAACGCAATACTACCACAGCGTTGAAAATTGGTGAATTAAAAGCGTATTTACACAGGTTTACACTTCGATTTTATTTTTAAGCTGTAATTGCTTGAAAATCTCTGTGTAACACTGGTAGAGTCGCTGAAATATACAAAATAATAAAAAGGTTTTATGCATGAGCGAAAATAGAGAACGATTTAGTTCCCGCCTTGGATTCATAATGGCAGCGGCCGGTTCAGCTGTTGGTATTGGTAATTTAGTTGGTTTTCCGGTTTCTGCTACTAAAAATGGTGGTGGCGCATTCTTATTAATTTACGCTTTATTTGTCATATTCATTTGTTTACCAGTCATGATGGCTGAAATGGCAATGGGTCGTAACGCTCAAAAAGATCCACTTGGTTCGTACAAACTATTATCTAATAACGATAAAAAATGGAAGTTAGCTGGGTTTTTTGCGGTGCTTACACCATTTATGATTGCTGTATTTTATATGGTGATTACGGTTTGGATCTTTGGTTATTTAACGCAAACAGGCCTCGGTAATTTAGATTTACTTGCAGATCCTGGCCACTTTGGTGTTTTTATTAATAGTTACACTGTGTTTGGTTATATGGCTGTTGTGGTTATTATGGTGAACTTAATTTTGTTAGGTGGTGT
>NZ_JACJDN010000280.1:0-5100 GCF_014163565.1 Pseudoalteromonas sp. SR45-5
GCCAAAAAGTTACTGATATAGAGCGACTACACTGTAATTTTTTGCCTTATCCATGAACTATACCAACCTGCAATAATTGTTCATACGTTTAATTAAATTGGTATTAAAGCTTATTTAACAGCGGCTTTAATTGGTTTGTCGCCATCAAATAACTCAAAAATGCGGTTACTAATAAATGAGTTAGTCGCAATATGTAATAATGCATTGGCTACGTTTTCGCGGCTAATTTTAGCCTCAGAACGATCACTTGGTTGCTGCGTCGTTACTTGCATTGAAGCGCTATCATCAGTCAGTGTACCAGGGCGAACAATGGTGTAATTTAAACCACTATTTATTAGGTGCTCATCAGCCATGTGCTTGGCAACTAAGTAAGGTTTTAAATCACCTTGAATCGAATCTGGATCGTCAGCACCAATCGAACTGACCATAATAAAGTGTCTAACGCCATGCTCTTTTGCAAAGGTAGCTGCTTTAGTTGCAGCCCATAAATCAATAAGTACAGTTTTATCATCGCCCGTATTTCCGCCAGAACCTGCAGCAAAAATCACTTGGTCACAGCCTTTTATTGCTTTGCCAAAATCGCCTTCAAGATCTTGCTCAACAATAGTTAAAAAAGAGCTGTTTAAATCACTTAGCTTATTTTTGTCACGCACTAATGCCACAACATTTTGCTCATTTTTTAAAAGTAGCTCAGTTGCCATTTTACCTATTTGTCCGCTTGCGCCAATAATTAGGGTCTTACTCATAATTAACTCCTTCCAATAAATAGTAAAAGTAATGTGCTTATAAACAGACCTTGGGGTAGGGGATAATTTTTAAAGGGTAAAAAAGAGTTTAAATGAGCTAATTTCAAAAAATACTTTAATTAAAATTCAATACTTAACTGAGTATTAAAATTAGCTGCTTTTGGCGTGTTTTTTAGAACTTTTTATTCAACCATTATACTCACTTCGGTCACATAACTACGGCGATATAGACTAATACGAACTTTATGTTCTTGGTAATTATAAAACAAAGTGCGATATGTATTATTGCCGCTTGTTTTTAACGGCTCTCCTAATTTTTGCTGATAAAAGCGAGCGATATCAGAAATTGAATCTGTTAAATAACCAGTGCGAACCATTGGGTATTCGCCGGCTACATCCATTGTTGTAACAAACTCTTTAGGAAGTGGGATTTCAGTGACGTTTTGGCTAAGTACATTAAACGATAGAGTGCATAGCAGTATTATTAAAAATGCTAAAATTTTCATTAAAGTCCTTTAAATAATAAATTCCATTTATTGGTACTCATTTTACCTCAATAAGCACCTTTGTCATTTAAATTTTATTACGAATTAAATCTCGTACTATAAACCGAGCAGAGTGAATAGCTTGGCTTACACGTTCGCTTAATGGGCGAGGCTCGTTATTTAAACAGCTTATTAACCGACGCATTATACAACTCTTAATATGGCTGCACTTCAGTTATACGTTGAAGTGTGAAAAAGTTACACAAATAAGGATCGTTGAATTAAGTTTGCTCATTAGGCATAGTGCTAATGTAAACTAATACTTTAAAAGGAATTTCCATGAAAAATAGTATTATCAAAGTACTTTTAATTTGTACTGCCTACCTGTGCTGCGCGTTTAACCTGCAAGCAAAGCTATTACTAACGGCTTACCCCGATGCGAAATTAGAAGAAAAAGTCACTTTAGCGGGTGAAGAAGCACAGTTTGTATCAGCCTTTAATCCTGCGCTAAAAAAATCTCAAAAATTTGAATATAAGACATTTATTGGTGATGTAAGTCATTTTTCTTATCAAATAAAGAATGTTGCTTCTTTAAAGGTAATAGAAAACTACAAAGACGCTTTAAATGATGCTGGATTTAAAGTTTTGTATATATGTTCTTTAAACGATTGTTATGAAAAGCGAGAGGATAAATTGCTGGCTGAAGAGTCGAGCTATTTCAACGTGTCTAGTTATTACGGACAACCACATTATATTTACGCAGCAAAAGGAGAGGTTCCTGAAGCTGCCATTTCGTTATTTGTTGGACAATATAAAAATACGACACAAGCGCTTTTGACTACGATCAATATTAAAGAAATTGAAACTGGACTAATAAAAGCTGATTTTGAAGCATTCAAGAAAAAAGTTAATAATAAAATAAAAAAATCTACACATGGAGATTATAAAGGTTCTGCAGATCATCCTTTATTAAGTCGTTACCCTGGTAGCTATATCGAGGATTATCAAAATATTGATTATGAGGAGTTTAGTATCCCAATTGGCAAGTCTGATAAAAAAACGAGTACTTCACCTATGCTTGATGTTACAGGAGATTTAACGCGAATTACTTATATTGCGAATAAAGTATCGACGTTAAAAATTTATCATAACTATGTGAGTGCTTTGACTAAAGAAGGTTTTGAAACCGTATTTTCTTGTCAAAAAAATGAATGCGGTACAAAAAGAAAAGAGATTCAAGCATTAGGCGATAAGCTGGCAATCAAACCTGTTTATAACTACTTTCACCAACCTAGATATCAAGTTATGAAAAACACTCTAAATGAGCAAACTACCTACGTTGCCTTTTTTATAGGTAACTATAATGGCGATTCTCGTATTCAGCTTGTTGTTGCTCGTACAGAGCCCTTAGTGACAGGCTTAATAGAAACGAATAGTGATAAAGTTCTTGAGCAGTTAGAGCAAAAAGGAAAGGCGTCTATTTACGGTATTTTATTTGATTATGATAAAGCCACTATTAAAGCTGAATCTAAAGAGGCGTTAGATGTTATTGCTCAAGTTATGGAAAAAAATAAAAAATTGAGTTTATATGTTGTTGGTCATACCGATGATAAAGGTTCGCCTAATTATAATGTAAACCTTTCAAAGCGCCGTGCTGATGCGGTTGTTAACGCATTAATTGCTGATTATGGGGTAGCTAAAGAAAGGTTATTAGCTCAAGGAGCGGGTCCTTATTCACCCGTTGCAACTAATAAAAATGATTTAGGTCGTGAACTAAACCGCCGTGTTGAATTAGTTGAAAGGTTGTCTAGTTCAAAATAATTTACGTTTTTAATTTATATGCACATTAGATCTATTATTTTAATGTGTATACCTCATTTAAATTTTATTACGAATTAAATCTCGTACTATAAACCGAGCAGGGTGAATAGCTTGGCTTACACGTTCGCTTAATGGGCGAGGCTCGTTATTTAAACAGCTTACGAGATGTTCTGCACTTAGCGGTGCGCTACATAAAGCGCGGGCGCCAAAGCCGGTAAAAATATGTAGGCCTTGTTGTGGCTTATTAAGTTGCTCGTACTGATAGCGTTTACCTAAGCGTAAGTTAGCAAAGGCCATTGTATAATCACTTTGTTCGCACCATTGCCCTGCCATTGGTAGGTGATCTATAAATGTGCATCGTACAGCTGCTTTTGCCGAGGTAATGTTGCCAAGGGTTGAGGCAAATTCACTTTGCTGATAAAAGCTAAGAAGTTGCTCTTGGTTTAACTGATTGTCGAGCGCTGTAACTTGACGGCTTTTGGTATTTTTTTCAAACGTGGCACCCATACAGTGATGATCTAAATAGGCTGGGGTAAAATACCCTTTATGGCACAGCACTGTTTTAAGTTTGCGTGATTGCTCACTTGCCTCAATATGTGAAACTTGCCCGCGTACGCCTACTATTGGTAGCGCTTTTGTTTGCTCAAATGCATCGCTGTGCTCGCCCGCACAAATAATTACATCACTAAAAGGACCTAACTGCTCATCATTCGTTAATAAAAACCAACCGCTGTCAGTTTTTTTAAGCTGTTTTATATTGCAGTTAAATACGCTTTTAAATGGGTTTATGCTATTTGCAGTGCTTAACATGGCGTTTACTAATTGCGGAGGGTTAACCCAGCCGCCTTGTTCAAAAAACACGCCCGAATAACCTGTTTCTACGCCGGCTATTTCGTCGCCTTGCTCTGCGGTTACGTTGTGCATTAGCTGGGTTGGCCACAGTTGTTTTTGTGCTAAGTTTTCATGTTTATCGGCCAGAGGCTTTTTTACTGCGTGTTGTAATACGCCGCACCAATCGTAATCAAAATTAAAACCACTGCTAAGTAAGTTGTTATATAGGCGCTTAGCGTATAAAAAGCTATGTGCGAACAATTCACTGTGCGGTGAATTTTTTGCTTGTAGGTGAGGGTAAATAGCACCTTGCACATTGTGCGATGCCCCCATAGCTGGTTTTTCATCTTGGCAAAACAATTGGCTTGCTATGCCTCGTTTAGCCAAACTATATAAAATGCAGCTACTGGCTATACCGCCGCCAATGACCGCTACATTTTTTAAAGCGCTGCTATCTTGATGAAAATATGCAGGAGCTGATTGAGCATCATTTACGCACTCTAGTTGGCCAACAAGCATATCTCTTTTTTGGCCAAAGCCTTTGGCTTTTTTAGTATTAAAGCCTGCATCAATTAATCCACGACGAACAAAACCTGCTGAAGTAAATGTTGATAAGGTTGCACTTGCCCTTGATATATTGGCCATAGAATTAAATAAACTTTGCTGCCACATTTCGGGGTTTTTACTTGGCGCAAAACCATCTAAATACCAAGCGTCAACAATTCCTGTTTGCGGATAGCTCATTGCTTGTATTGATTCAAGTGCATCACCAAAGTATAAATCGAGAACAACAAGTCCATTGTCAAATTCGAGTCTGTGGCATCCTTCTAAATTAATTGGGTATTGTTTAGATAATTTGTTACTAAAGGCGCTTAATGATGGCCATGCCTGTAGTGCTTTGTTTAAATCGTCTATGTGCAGTGGATATTTTTCAAATGAAATAAAGTGTAAGCGTTTAACACCATTATCTAATTGATTTTGAACTTGTTGACGTGCAAGGTGGTCAGTAAAGCGTTGCCATGTATTTAAAAAGTTTAAACCTGTACCAAAGCCGGTTTCAGCAATAACAAAATGTGGCTGGTCATGATTTTGTAATCGTGCATCTATATTATTTTGCTCATAATACACATAATGCGATTCAGCTAAGCCATCGTCATTAGAAAAATAAATATCACCGAAGTCATTAGCGAAAGGTGTACCTAAATTATTAAAGTGTA
>NZ_JACJDN010000281.1:0-5093 GCF_014163565.1 Pseudoalteromonas sp. SR45-5
TTTTCAATTGCACCGGTAAGCGGGTCAAAAATACTTAAGCGTTCTATTTCATCATCAAACATTTCTACACGTACAGCAAAAGTGTCTGATTCTGCTGGGAATATATCAACTACTTCGCCACGTACGCGGTATGTACCTCGGCTAAAATCTATATCATTGCGGGTATATTGTATTTCAGCAAGGCGGCGTAGCATGTCGCGTTGATCGACTTTTTCGCCCACTTTTAAAAGTAGCATCATTTTCATGTACGATTTAGGGTCACCCAAACCATAAATAGCCGATACCGATGCCACAATAATGGTGTCGCGACGCTCAAGCAATGCTTTGGTCGCACTTAAACGCATTTGCTCTATGTGCTCATTTATCGAAGCATCTTTTTCAATAAATGTGTCGCTAGATACAACATAGGCTTCTGGCTGGTAGTAATCGTAATACGATACAAAGTATTCAACCGCGTTTTTAGGAAAAAACTCTTTCATCTCGCCGTATAGCTGCGCAGCCAATGTTTTATTGTGCGCCATTATTATTGTTGGACGATTTAAATCGCTAATAATATTGGCCATAGTAAAGGTTTTACCTGTACCGGTGGCACCTAATAACGTTTGGTGTGCAAGCCCCGCTTCTAACCCTTCGCATAGCTGTTTAATGGCGGTAGGCTGATCGCCTGCTGGTTTGAAATGTGATTTTAACTGAAAATGGTCGCTCAATTATTGCACTCCTGTAACGATTCGCCGCTCAGCGCTTCTAGTTTTTTCATAAACCATTTATATGCCACTATTGCTGTAAATAAATTACCTATGGCAGCGCCTATAAATAACCCTAATAATCCGGCTATTTCGTTGCCGATATAAGCAAATGGTACATAAAATATGAATAAACGAATAACGCTTAGTACCAATGCGTTCATTGGTTTGTGTAAAGCATTAAACGATGAGTTTGATAATATGATCACCCCTTGTAAGCCATAGCTTAGTGGGATGGTATAAATAAAGAGCTTAATTACATCTATTACGGCTTGTTCTTTACCAAATAATTGGCTTATTACACCTGAAAATGCAATTAGTAATACGTAAATGGCAAATTGCCATACCATCACAAATTTTAGTGTGCCGGTATACGCTTCTTTAACACGGCATAATTTGCCAGCCCCAAAATTTTGACTCACAAATGGCGGTAATGTCATCGATAGCGCAAGCACTAAAATACTTGCAATAGATTCTATCCGGCTTCCTACTCCAAATGCGGCCACGGCTTCTGGCCCATGATGCGCTACTAAGGCGGTCATTACAGCCATTGCAACAGGTGTAAGCATGTTTGCACCTGCAGCAGGTAAACCAATTTTTAATATTTTACGAATAGCGCCAGTTACAGTTTGCTTGCCCGCTTTGAGACTCAACAAACGTTTTTTAACCGCTAATATATATAAAATAATAACCACAGCGACCGACCATGCAACAACACTTGCTATGGCAGCGCCTTGAATTCCTAACGCGGGTACCGGCCCAAAGCCAAATATAAGTATTGGGTCAAGTACGGCGTTTATCAGCCCGGCTCCGCCCATTACTATACTTGGCGTTTTGGTATCACCGCTGGCACGCAGTACCGAATTACCAATCATTGGGGTTATTAAAAATACGCTACCGATAAACCATACATTCATGTATTCATGTATTAACGGCAATACTTGCGCGCCCGCTCCTAGTAAAGTAAATATGGGGTCAATCAGTAAATATCCAACAGATGACAACACAATAACCAAAACCACACCAACCATTAAAGAAATACTGGCATCAAAACGTGCTTCATCAATTTTATTACTGCCGAGCGCTTTCGCTATTACTGCTGATGTACCGATCCCCAGCCCTATTGCTAAGCTGATAACGGTAAAAGTAACTGGAAATGTAAAGCTCACGGCAGCTAATGGTTCGGTGCCAAGTAAACTTATAAAAAAGGTGTCTACAATATTGAACATCATTAGTGTGATCATGCCGAATATCATCGGTATGGTCATCGTCTTTAATGTAGGCAAGATAGGATCGTTTAGTAAATCTGGGCGAGTCTGAGATTTTGAAATTGCGCGCATGAAATAAATAGGCCTCTTTTACTGAACGAATCATTTTAAAGCATCAAGACAGTTCAAGCCACGGATTTATCACTACAATTGATGTAATTACGTAAGTAAATATTCTAAAAAATAGTAAAACTTGGTTTTTACATCTTTTTGTTAAAATAGAGCCTAAACACCCCAAAAAACAATTAAAACACATTTTTATAACTTTTATTACAAACACCCTGTGTTATCTGATGCTTTTTTACACAAAGCAACTACTTGGTTTATCGTTACGAAAAAATTCATTCATGGAGTTACATCTATTAGCCACCAAAACATAACCCACTGTTTTACAATGAATAAAAAATAGTGATTTAAAAGCTTGAAATCGTTGTAGCACCCTAAAACATTGGTGCCGATGATGTTCTTAAAGTTTCATAAACAGAGTTATCCACAGAAACCGTGGATAACTCATTCAAAGCCGCATTTATAAAGGCCTTGAGAGACTCGCAATTTTCGCTGAGGTCCAACCAATTGTTGATTTGCTAATTGTGGCATTTTTATAAACTCACTGTAGCCGCCGACCAAAATTGGGTAATCGCACGGGTTACGTTGGGTAAATGTTAATTACCCAAGTAACTCGCACGGGTTAGGATGGGTAAATACAAGAAATGCCCGAGCCTAAATAATTAAATATATCTGCTCAATTGCTACTTTTGGCCAATTTTAAAACAGCAGTTAAACACCTTATCTAACAAATTTTTAAATTAAACTTCTATTTCTGTATACGGCAACGTTGGAGCTGCACCAACAATACGGCCATTTTCAACGTATGCCGCACCTGATTCAACGCTATCACCCAACACAACACTCTGACTGCTGTCACTATATTGAACGTGTGTGGTGCCGTTTGAGTTCACTGTAACTACTGTCACTATTGTTCGCTGCGTTCTATCGAGTACTGAGCCTAGGCGATTGAGTGTGTTAGACATTGCTGATCACCTTTATAGTTTGGCTTACTGTGATAGCGCCTGATTCGCTAATACTTGCGCTTATATCCATATTGTCGCACGTTGCTTTGTAGGTAGAGCTGGCATATGTAACACCTACTAACATGCCTGGTCTAATTGGTGGTAAGTCGTTTAGTAACTTTGTGCGTATAGTGCTTTGCTGTTTGTTGCCACTGTTTGCAAGTTCATATGAGCCGCGCTGCCTTGCTGCTTGGTTATCTGTTATCAATGAGTCAACTACGTCACTTGAAAATTGATCGCCTAACGTTCCTGCACGTTTGATTTTACACGCTACGCCTTGCTGCTCACCGCGAACAAATACCGCGTTATGCGTTTGGTTAATTGTTTGGCTTGTATTGTGCTCAAGTATTATTGAGTCGTTTAGTATTACATCACAAATAGCGTTTTCAGTATCCCAAGGCATAACAGGCCAAGCAGGTATAACTGAAACAGTTTTGTTCGCGCTGTCTATATCAAGCATTGCCCCTGCCGACTTAGCAACACTTAAAAGCGCAGCTGCGGGGGTTAAATCAGTATAAGTAAATGCCCCTGTTGGTATTGGGTAATCTATCATTTTATTATCGAGCGACCAGCCTGTATTTACTAAAATATCAGACATGATCCCCGCTAACGTTTTAGCCGTTGGGTTGGCGTAGTTTGTTGCGCGAGCATATGGGGCTGATAAGAGCGCAAAGCGTCCACGACAGCTTGCACTATAACTTGAATTTGCAAAACGATTGGCCGTACTAGGCTGCTCACAAATCACATAAAAATCGTAGCCATTTATTGAGATTTTTAGCTCTTGGCCTAGGGCGCGCTCAAAGTCGATACGAGAACAAAACTTAAGGCTACCCGTAGCACTAAACTGGCTGCGTGATACTGAGTAATTTACGCTACTAATTAGTATTTTTACGTCGTCTGAAACACGCACGCAATTAATGGTTGGCTGCATGATATATGTATTCCTAATCTGAGGCTCGATAGGTATTTTTCTATCTATTGTTGGTATGTCATCATCACTGCGAACTAAACCACCGGGCAGGCCCCAATAACACACTTTATCAGGTGCATTAAAGCGCATTTTTATAGAGCCTGTTCGGGCTTGATATGGGGCGTTAAAGTCGAGCTTCAAATAGCCTTTAAATTGGTGATTTCGCCAATAACAAATATATTCTTTATCTGTTTGGCCGTAGTGTAAAACAAGCTTACGCAACTCTAATAATGGCTTTACAGGCCAATGCAGAACATTTTCTGTTTTGATTGATTCAGAGCTATTCCAGAGCAGTTTAAATTCAGTATGTTCAACATATAACTCAGTTAACCAATTGAAGTCGTTTTCGTCATGCTCAATGCTAGTTATTATTTTGTACGGTATTTGAATGGTATTTGATATATTGCCGCTGTTACCCCATTCAACACTTTTTTGTTCTGTAACTAATACGGCAATTTTCCTTTTAATACTAAAAACAACAGGTACTAATTCAGCGCTGTTAAACGTTGTTTTTAATTCGTTTTTAACAGATTCTGTTTGATATTCGAGCACTTGAGCTTGTGTAATTAATGGCGGGATTAACCAGCTTAACTCCGACTCGATACCGATATTAGCTTGTAAAATTGGTAGCGTTGGATCAACTGGACCAGTGTCATCACCAAAGCGCATAGTTAAAGGTGATGTATTTATTGCGTGCGGTTTAGTAAATCGCATCACCAACGCGGCATCATTACCCATGACATCCATGTCATTATTTTGATAGCTTAATTGAAGAGGCGACTTATTAACGTTATATAGGTTAATAAAGCGTAGTTTCAACATTATGCAGGCGGCTCATAGGATGATGGGTTGTTAATATCAAATTGAAATATATTGATTAGTTTAGGCTGCACTCTATCGAGTATTGATGCGTTAAACTCATCATTATCATCAAGAATGATACATATAAGCGTTGGGCCTATCGAGTAAGATAAAGGAAGTATAATTCGCATATCCTCTCCTAATTTGATTGGCAAATGCCTTAGAATAGCACCCGTTTTCC
>NZ_JACJDN010000282.1:0-5093 GCF_014163565.1 Pseudoalteromonas sp. SR45-5
CACATTATTCAAATAGAAGCGGGTTTACTGGTAAAAAGCCAAGTAGAGGATGTTGCTAATGTGGGTTAAGTTAGCGCTTAAGTTATTTTCGCGAGAATTTCGCCGTGGTGAGCTCACGGTTATAAGCGCAGCTATCGCCCTTGCTGTTTTAACCGTGCTTACACTGTCGATGGTTACTGAGCGAATAGGGCAAAGTATTGCGCAAAAAAGCAGTGCTTTTATTGCAGCAGACCGTGTACTTGCAAGCGACCATGTTCTGGACACCGCTTTTATTACTCAAGCACAGAGCCAAAATTTAAAAACGGCGCAAATGGTGTATTTCGACACTATGTTGTTTGCCGATGATGAAATGCAGTTTAGCTCAGTAAAAGCGGCATCTAATGCGTACCCGCTAAAAGGGCAGTTAAAAGTTAAAGATACCCTAACCGGTGAAACTAAAGTTGCTAATAGCGGGCCAACGCCGGGTAATGTGTGGCTAAGTGAGTCGGTATTTTACAGTTTAAATATTGATATAGGCGCGCAAGTAGAGCTTGGCGCGGCATTATTTAATGTTTCAAAAGTTATTGTAGAAGAGCCAGACGCGCCATTTAATGTATTTTCAAGTAGCCGTCGTGTGCTTATTAATATTGACGATGTTGCAAAAACTGAAGTTGTGCAGCCGGGTAGTCGAGTTTATTACCGCCAACTTTATGCAGGTAGTGAGGCCGACATAAATAGCTTTTACGAGTGGCTTAAACCACAAATGAAAGAAAACCAACAATGGTATGGCGTTAAAGACCGCCAATCACCCATTTCAAACAGCTTAAACCGCGCTGAGAGCTTTTTATTACTTGCTGGTTTACTGGGCATTATTTTAGCCGCAGTGGCTATAGCTGTTTCAGCAAAACGTTATTGTGAACGCCAATACGACCCAGTAGCGATGATGAAAACGCTAGGCGGTAGCCGTTCAATGATCCGCAAAATATACATGCTCCATTTATTGCTTGTATGTGCAATGGCGGTAAGTATTGGGCTGTTAATTGGTTATGGCTTGCAAGAAATAGCAACAAGTTACTTATCAAAAAGTATGGGCACAGAGCTGCCTTTAGGTGGCTTTAAACCTTGGCTGGTAGCTATAAGCACTGGCGTAATTTGTGCCGTTATGTTTTCTATTAAACCGTTATTTGATTTATTTGATATTCCACCGCTTAGAGTACTGCGCCGTAACTTAGGTGACAAGTTGGCTGTAAGTCGTGTGCATTTAGGTATGAGTGCGCTAACTGTGTTTTTATTAATGTGGTTATTTAGTAACAACATAAAAATAACGCTTATTTTGTTTATATCAACACTTGCGCTAATTGGTGTGCTGTTTTTAGTATCTAAATTAATATTTGGTGGTGGTCGAAAGCTAGGATTAAAGCCAGGTAATAGTTGGTCGCTTGCAATTGCATCTATCCAAAAGCGTGCAAATGTGAACGCGGTACAGTTAATTAGTTTTTCGTTAGCGATTAAATTACTGCTGTTTTTAGTGGTACTTAAAAACGACATGATATCTGATTGGCAGTCGCAACTTCCAAGCGACGCGCCTAATGCGTTTTTGGTTAATATTACGCAAAATGAGCTAGAGCCAATTAATGAATATTTAGCTCAAAAAGATATTCAGGTATCAGAGTTTTATCCAACTATTCGTGGGCGCGTAAATGCGGTAAACGGCGAGTTGGTAGCACGTTCTGTATCGCTGCAAGACAACGAGAAAAAAGACGAAGAAGCACGTGCAGGTATTGGCCGCGAGCTAAACCTTACATGGCTTAAAGATGTGCCTGACCAAAATGAAGTAACACAAGGCTCGTGGTTTGGTGACAATGCGATGGCTGAGGCTTCAGTAGAGGAGTCGATGCTTGAGCGTTTAGATGTTGAGATAGGCGATACGCTTACATTTTTAATTGGTTCGCAGTCGTTCGACGCTAAAATCACCAGTGTGCGCAAAGTAAATTGGGCCACGCTTAAACCTAACTTTTTTATTATTTTAAGCCCTGATGTACTTGCAGATTTTCCCGCGACGTATATTTCGTCGGTACGTATAAATCCAGATCAAAAACGTGACTTTAGCCAGTTATTACGTACTTACCCTACTATTACAGCCATTGATATTGATAACTTTGTTAAGCAAATACAAACTACTATTTCGCAAGTATCGCTCGCCATTGGCTTTGTACTTGCAATTGTTGTGCTGTGTGGCGCGCTTGTACTTATATCACAAGTGCAAGCTAGTTTAGGTGAGCGTATGCAAGAAATTGTCATACTGCGAACGCTTGGCGCTAAAAGCCGATTAATTAAAAACGCGACCCTGTATGAGTTTTTATTACTAGGCGGTTTAGCTGGTTTAGTGGCTGCATTTTTTAGTGATATAGCGCTTTTGATTGTGCAGCAACAAATGTTTGATTTAGCAGGTAAGTTACACCCACATATATGGATTATAGGTCCGGTAGCTGGCGGCGTATTTGTGGCAGGTTTAGGTTATTTAATGATTGCCCGAACACTTAAACAAAACACCCAAGGATTAGTGCGTGCCCTAGAGTAAGCTTAAACTAACATGCTCTGTAAATGCCCACCTAGTACGTGGGCATTTTTGTTTTTCTTTGTACTGGTAATTTATACAGTGCTCTGGCATTATTAGCGTAATTTAAAAATAATAACAATGGAGCGCTGTTTGGCCATCATTTTAGGGATCGATCCTGGTTCACGTTTGACCGGATATGGCGTTGTTGCCCACCAAGGTTCTAAATTTACATACTTAGGCAGTGGCTGTATTAAGTTAGCCGATCATCCTTTTCCGGTTAGGCTTAAAATGATCTACCAAGGCATTACACAGCTTATTGAGCAGTTTTCGCCAGAAACCTTTGCCATTGAAAAAGTATTTATGGCGCACAACCCCGATTCAGCTTTAAAACTAGGCCAAGCTAGAGGCGCTGCGATAGTTGGCGCTGCGATGGCCGACTTACCCGTATTTGAATACTCAGCTAGGCAAATTAAGCAAGCAGTAGTAGGCAACGGTGGCGCAGATAAAACACAAGTGCAACACATGGTAAAAAATATTTTAAAACTACCCGGTACGCCACAGGCCGATGCAGCAGATGCACTCGCTATTGCGATTTGCCACGCCCACTCAGAACAAAATTTAATTAAACTAGCGGGTAGCGCAAGCAAAACCGTTAGAGGACGTCTAAGGAAATAACTATGATAGGCCGCTTAAATGGTATTTTAGTCGAAAAACAGCCACCAGAAATATTACTCGAAGTAAGTGGTGTCGGTTACGAAGTACAAATGCCAATGACCTGTTTTTACGATTTACCAAAAATTGGTGAAAACGCGATTGTTTACACCCACTTTGTAGTGCGTGAAGATGCTCAATTATTATTTGGTTTTAATAATAAAGTTGAACGCGCCTTGTTTAGAGAGCTATTAAAAGCAAATGGCGTTGGGCCAAAACTTGGCTTAGCTATTTTATCGGGCATGTCGGCAAAGCAATTTGTAAGTTGTGTAAATAACGAAGACTCAACATCGCTAGTTAAATTACCGGGTGTCGGTAAAAAAACAGCCGAGCGTTTAGTACTCGAAATGAAAGACAGATTAAAAGATTGGGGTAATGATTTATTTACGCCATTTAGCGACAGCGCAGTAATAGAGCCAATGAGCGATGCGACAATTGCTAATAATGCAGCGGATGATGCCGTATCGGCACTGCTTGCATTAGGTTATAAATTGCCACAAGCTCAAAAAGCAGTAAAATCGATAAGTAAACCCGATATGTCTACTGAGGTTCTTATTAGAGAATCTTTAAAATCTATGTTGTGAGTAACCCATGATTGAAGCGGATCGCTTAATTGATGCGACTGAAAAAACAAATGAAGACTCTATAGATCGTGCAATAAGACCAAAACTTTTAGCCGACTACAGAGGCCAGCCTCATGTTAAGCAGCAAATGGAAATTTTTATTGAAGCTGCCCGAACCCGTGGTGAAGCGCTTGATCATTTATTAATATTTGGCCCACCTGGGCTTGGTAAAACCACGCTTGCAAATATTGTAGCCAATGAGTTACACGTAAGTATTAAAACAACATCAGGCCCTGTACTTGAAAAAGCAGGCGATTTAGCTGCTCTACTTACTAATTTAGAAGAGGGCGATGTACTGTTTATCGATGAAATACACAGGCTAAGCCCGCAAGTTGAAGAAATACTGTATCCCGCAATGGAAGACTACCAGCTTGATATAATGATTGGTGAAGGCCCAGCTGCGCGTTCTATTAAATTAGACTTACCTGCATTTACACTCATTGGTGCAACCACACGAGCAGGCTCGCTTACATCGCCACTGCGTGACCGTTTTGGAATTGTGCAGCGATTAGAGTTTTATTCTGTAGAAGATTTATCGCACATAGTAGGGCGCTCTGCACATTATCTTGGTTTAGAAATGTGTGACGATGGCGCTACCGAAATTGCCCAGCGCTCGCGCGGCACACCACGTATTGCAAACCGTTTATTGCGCCGTGTACGCGATTACACTCAAGTAAAATCTGACGGCACAGTAAACGCCGATGTAGCTAAGCAAGCCCTTGATATGATTGACGTAGATAAAAGTGGTTTTGATTATATGGACCGCAAATATTTACTCGCCATAATCGAAAAATTTATGGGCGGCCCAGTGGGGCTCGACAATGTAGCGGCTGCTATTGGTGAAGAGCGCGAAACAATAGAAGATGTAATAGAGCCATTTTTAATCCAGCAAGGATTTATTCAGCGTACTCCACGCGGGCGCATAGTGTCTGACAGTGCATACCATCACTTTGGTTTACTTCCTAAAAAAGACTAGCCTATATACTTTACTTGCTGTGGTTTATAGCGCAGCAGGTAATTGTTTCAGTATCCCTTTGTTTCAAATTATTATACTCAAAACCTCAACACACTGTTGCAAATGTTATTTCAAAATACTAATACGCTTTATAGTTAACTGTTAATTCACAGGGCGTTAAGACTCGCGAGGCTATCCTGCGTACCATTCAAACTAGTAAGCGAATTACTTATTGTAAATTAGGTAGGGCAATTATTAGTTTATA
>NZ_JACJDN010000283.1:0-5087 GCF_014163565.1 Pseudoalteromonas sp. SR45-5
GGACATTGCACAGTGCCAAAGGGCTTGAAGCCGATTACTGTATTATCATTGGTTTTGAACAAGGTAAATTAGGGTTTCCTAGCGATAACCAAAATAATGTGCTGGTGGAGGCGTTATTACCAGAGCAAGATGAGTTCACTCACTCAGAGGAAAGGCGTTTGCTTTATGTCGGTATTACACGCGCTAAACATAAAGCGTATTTAATTGCAGACCCTTATGCATGCTCAGCGTTTGTAAAAGAATTAGTAAATGACAATTATCCCATTCAAATTGGCTCCACGTTATTTAATAAGTCGCAACTAAAGCAAAGAGAGTGTAGTACGTGCAGCGACGGTTTAATTGTGCCAAAAACGGGTCAATATGGTGATTATTATAGTTGTACTAATACGCAAATTTGCGAAACTAAATTACGAGTGTGTAAAAGCTGTAGTGGCCCATCGGTTGATAAAAGCACGCACTCACAATGTGTGAATGCACAGTGTAAAACGCAGCACCCAATTTGTGAAAAGTGTGGTCGCGAAATGTGTAAACGCAAATCTAAGCACGGTGAATTTTTAGGATGCAGTGGTTTCGCACTTAAAGAAGATAACTGTAAAAACACTCGAAAAATAAACGCTTAACGGCTGACAAGTAGGTTTACACCTGTCTATTTTATAGAACAATGTAAATAGAAATTATATTCATTTGATTGATTTTAACAAGTTATCAATGTCTAATAGAAAAATGAGCTTTAACTGTTGTTTATTATGCATTTTTTCAATAGGTTCTTTTTATTAAACGATCACTATTCAGCCCCTGATCAGGTTGCTAATTGGCGAGTAAGTGCACTGCGCATTATTCTATCATTAGTAATGGTGTTATGTTTTGCTGTGGTGTGCCACACGTACGCAAGCGCTATTGAGTTTAACTTAATTTATATTGTTGTATTAACAAGCAGTTTTTTTGCGACTGTATGCGGTTTGCTTATAGCAAGTAAGCGTTTTTATCACTTCAGCGCTCATGTACTTTTAATAGCCATTGTAGCTGCTAGCGTGTCAATGAACTTATTTTTAACAGACCTAGAGCTTGCTAAAGTGGGCTCTATGTATATGTATTCCTGCCCAATAATCGCACTTATGCTACTTGGTTATAGAACAGCCCTTGCTTATGGCGTATTAAATATTGTACCGTTTTATATGATCATCAATAACGTTGATGTATCGGGCTTAACTGGCATTGCTCAGCAACTTCCCGATGCCAGCTTATACATTACAGGGCTAATATTCTTATTTTTTAACATTTGTATTCCCCTTGCTGTGGCACGCACAATTGTGGCTGCTAAGCGTTTAAACAAAACAATGATAAGCGCTAATACACACCTTAAAGATAAAAATGAGCTTTATCGAAGCCTGTTCACCGAATCAAATAAAGCCAAAATTATTGTTGACGAAAATCTTGTCATTACTGATTTTAATCAACACGCTATTGATATGTTTGGTATAAAAAAAGAATTAAAAGAAGAATGCGTTAACCTTTCTCATTTATTTCCTACTTTAGTTTTTGACGCCCCTAATGCTCAAAATAAAATTGTGAAGTACAAAAAAAGCTATTTTAAAGCCTGCTACCAACAAATAACAATGAGTACTAACTACCGTGTATACGACTTTTACGATTGCACGCAAGAACAGCTCATTAAACAAAATTTATCGATGATGGAACAAGAAAATAAACGTTTACGCTTTAGAGACTCGCAAACAAAACTACCTAATAGAGAATGGTTTGAGCTACAATGCGACAGATTAACAAGCAAATACCAAAAAGGTTTTTTTATCGTTGTTACCCAAAGTGCAAATAGTGAATACTTAAATTTAAAGCTCACTAAAGCCGACTCTCAAGCATTACTTATTAACGCGTACAAGCGTTTAAAGGCGATGGCAGATGGGCCGTTGTTGTGTGCCCATATAGGAGTAGGAAAGCTTGCTTTTATAATTGGCGCAAACTCGCAAAACGAGCTTGAAGATAAGCTATTAATGCAAATAAAAAATACATTAGATAAAACTTATAATGTGTTTGGCACTAAGTGTCAGCAATCATTTTTATTTGGTTTTGCAAAGTATCCTGATCACGGAAAAAACAGCACAACAGTACTTAGCAATGCGTGCGAAGCACTTAAAGTTGCAAACTGTAATATGCCTCTAAGTGGTTATAACGAAAAACAATCACAAGCTTTTATCGAAAAATACGAAATTTCGATGTTATTAGATGAAGCGCTTCAGCAGGGCGATTTGTCGGTACACTATCAACCTAAAGTAGATGCAACGGGTAAATGTATAGGGCTTGAAGCTTTAGCGCGTTGGAACAGTCCTATACTAGGTAATGTGTCGCCAGTGGTATTTATTCCTATTGCCGAAGAATACAGAATGGTCAGTAGGTTAACCGATCTGATTATTCAAAAAGTCTGCGCTCAAATTTCCAATTGGACTAAGGCGGGTTTACCGAGTGTGCCGGTGGCAATAAATATATCTCTAATTGATTTTAGCCAAACCGATTTTATGTCAAAACTGGTTAAATACCTTGCCGACTTCAACGTAAAGCCACCTCAAATAGAGTTAGAACTGACTGAAACCTCTCTTGAGGCAAACCAAGCGCATTCGCTAAAGCTTATGCAAACACTGCAATCGTGGGGTTTTACTATTTCGGTTGATGATTTTGGAGTGGGGTATTCTAATATTGCACGCCTTGCCGATTACCCTATTAACAAACTTAAGTTAGATCGCTCATTAATCAGCCAAGTAACAAGCTCTACGCGTCAAAAAAGTTTAGTTAAAGCGGTGCACGTTATGTGTGAAGAGCTTGATATTAAGTGTGTAGCCGAAGGAGTAGAAACCCAAGAGCAAGTAGCAATAATGGCGCAAATGGGGTGTAAAGAATTTCAGGGCTTTTACTTTGCGAAACCAATGTCAGCCGAAAATTTTGCAGAGCATGTTAGCCGCCATGGCTTAGTGTTTAACCCCAAAGAGATGACGGCTCAACTTTAAATGTATAGCAGGTATTTTATTACCTAGTTACAGAGCTGTTGGGCGTTTATAGTTATTTCGCACTGATGAATAACTCCTGCTCCCCAATGCTGTATATCTGATTGAGCAGTACAGCCTGCATCTTCAATTAAAGCCGTATTGGCATCACATAAAAGTAGCACTGCGTTATCATCTTGTACGTTTACAATAAGCGTGTATTCCCCAAAAGGTGCAAGTTTGCTTAAATCGTTATTAACAGCGGCTTTTAATAACTCATCAGTTGTTGAATAGGATGTTTCACTAAATTTTAGTGTGCCATCAACGGCTGTAGCAATATCTTTTAATTGTGAGGCTAAGTCGGCCATCACTTCTGGATTGTTTTTTTTAGGAGTGTAGCAACCGCTAAGTAATACTATGAGGCTTATATAAAGTAAGTGTTTCATTTTATTGGCTCCATACCGTCATCGTGTTGTGTTCATCGTAGCCCGTATCTAGGTTCCAATTTTTAATTGCACTGTAATCAGTATCTAAAAATACGGCATTGGCAATAATGGTTATGTAGTGCTGAATGTTACTAACGGCAAAGTCAAAAATATCGTTGTAATGCATAGGCTCGTGCGGCGTTTTTAGATGTTCAATAAAAGTGGGGTCTACTTCGTTTGGGCGAGGATAAAACAAGCCTAAATTAGCAGCAACATGGCGTGCACAGGCAAATAATCGATAGCTTTCTTCAACATTATTTACTACAAGCTGAAAACCGTTATGCCATGAATTAAAGTTAGGAGCGTGTTGTGCTGCGTAGCTTGGGTGAACCGTTAATAAAGCATGTCGCCAAATTTTTGCAATATCGGTATCAAAATTATCGTCTTTGTTAGTACAAGATCCAATATTTTGTTGCACGCGGTCAGCATAACCTAACTCACCTAAGTTTAAACGTTGCCAAATAAACGCGTCTTAATTCATTTCGCAGGTACGGTGCGCCGTTTGGTTTTGCGCGTAAGGGCCTACTTTTAATTCAACAACCGGATGCACTGTTATATCTGCAGCAACATGGGCCATATAACCGCATAACCAGGCAAAACACTTTTCAAATGCTTCACCTTCAAGTGTTTTACAGTATTCAATCATTGCTTTAAGTAAATCGCCTGTGTGCTCATAGTGCATTAGGTCGGCCCACGCATTTTGGCTAGGCTGCGCTACAGCTAAGTAAGGATAATCGGGGGCTACACAGCCTAGTTCAAGGTATGCTTGGCGTTGGCTTAAAATAAGCTTTGCTTTTTTAGGCATATCCATTTTAGCGAGTGACTTGGTTTGCGTTGCAATATTAACAGCAGTGATGTGCGCAAAAGCACCTGGCATTGTCATATCCTTATGATTTATTAATAAGGGTACAGATTAACATTGAGAGGGGGTTAAATAAAGCCAACTAAATGCAAGTATAGCGGGGTAAACACCTATTAAATTAGCTGCTCAACTAATTGGCCATTCTCGTATAATTTAGCATGTTGACGCTTATGTTCTTCAAATAGGTAAGCTCTTAGTTGCTCTTGACCGCTATGAATTTGCGTTATTTTAGCGGCTATACCTTGCGTGCTTTGCCTTACGGGTTCTATTTCCATCGAAATACTTTGTTTGTTAGGTAAAATAAATTCCATGTGCTGTGATTTATTTAAATGGTTACCTTTTCTGAGGGGTTTTAAAAACATCCCCGTGTTTGATATTGATTCAATTTTAAACCCTTGGCTTTTAATATTTAGCTCACTCCAGCGCCAACTGCGCAGTGTGCCTTGTGTGTCTATTACTTCGGGGGCGGTTAAAATCGGTTTGATTATACCGGCGCTATCAATTTTCAAGTCCAACGGAAACCATAACTGATAGTGTGCAACCTCTGCGAGCAGGGTTAAATTAGCGCTACTAAGTAAGTGAGCAATATTGGCTGGTACTGAACTTTGTAACGTTAAAACGTGACTGTTGTGAGCATGTGACTTTGTATTGGGCTTAAATAACTCAGCAAAAAAATTTATCTCTTCATTAGAAAAGTCCATATTTCACCCCAGTAACATAAAATAATTCACCACCGTAATTTAAACA
>NZ_JACJDN010000284.1:0-5081 GCF_014163565.1 Pseudoalteromonas sp. SR45-5
TATAGCTTCCATAACGATCAAAATTGCTTTTGAATCGTCAACAACTAAAATATTAGGCACTATCTTCTTCACTGTTATCCCTTTCAATGTATCGCTTGGAGTTACTATAAAAGTAGTAGTGTTTTTTTATTTTGTCAGTATCAAATGCTTTTATTTTGAAAATAGTTACCTAGCACCTTCCCTCGTGTTTTTAAGCTGATTAGGTATACTAGCGCCATTGTTTTAAACGGTCTTAATTATGATAAGAATAGATCTTACTTTAGCTGAGCAACCATTTTCGCTTATGGTGTCTGGGCAAAAAATTGTGCAGGTATTTCATGCGCAACAAGCCATTACCTTTGATAACCCTCGTGAAAACTACTATCAGTTTACTTACGACAACAAAAAAATAGGCATCGATACGGGGGCAGTCGAAGAGCAAAGCATTTCGCTTTTTGTAGATGATCAATTTGCAACACAACTTGCGCTACCAGCACCTACAAATGGCTCACCTAAAAAAGGCTTTTTAGGGCTAGCTGCATTAGGTTTTAAGCTTTTTAAAAGTGCTAAGGTAATTAAAGTAGTGCTTGCAGGGGCTTCTGTTGCAGGCTATGCGTGGTTATTTAGTATTGAATTTGCACTAATGCTAATTGGTTGCTTAGTCGTACACGAGTACGGCCATGTGCGAGCAATGAAATACTTTGGCATAAAAACCAAAGGTATTTACTTAATCCCGTTTGTTGGAGGGCTTGCTGTAAGTGACGATAAAATAACGACTCGTTGGCAAGATGTCGTTATATCGCTAATGGGGCCTGCATTTGGTTTAATTACCTCGGTACTGGGTGTCGTTTTATATTACGCCACCGAGATGGAAATATTTGCAGGTGTTGCGGTGCTTAGTGCGTTATTAAATTTATTTAACTTGTTACCTATTTTACCGCTTGATGGCGGGCATGTATTAAAAAGTATTAGCTTTTCAATGCGTTCATGGATTGGCCTAAGTGTATGTTTACTCGGTGTACTGTTTGGTTTATGGCTGAGCTACACATTTGGCTTAATGTTACTGGTATTCTTTTTGTTTGTAGGTGCGCTGGAAATTGTATTTGAATGGCGAGGCCGTCACTATTCACACTTAATGCCGCTAGATAAATATGGCCAAGGCTTTTCAGCGGTTATGTATGCAATTGTAGTAGCTGGGCATGTAGCTGTAATGATGCACTTTGCCGACTCAGAAAATCCAATATTGAGCCTGCCGATGACTATTTTATCGAGCTAGCAATAATAACAGCATGGTAGCTCAAATCTCGCTCACTATGCTGTTTTTTGTACGTTGCTTTTAAGGTTTTTGTGCATTTGTTGTTTAGAAAGGAAGCTGTCGCTCAGTAAAGTGGGCGCTTAACAGGGGTAATAACCCTTCCCCAACCACTCTGAATAAAATTAACTGTGTTTATTTTAGCTTGTGTGGCGATAGCAAAATATTAGTTTTGGTTTGTTTCTTAGTGGAGTAATTGATAGGGTATTATCCTTGGGAATGAAAAATAACAATAAGCCGTGAGCTGATAAATTATGGATGATGCGATAAAACAACAAGTAAATCAAAGCACAGGGGAATATTTATTGTTCACGTTTTATTGGTTGGCCTTTTTTTTACTGGTGCTCCCAATACCCTCAAACGTGGTCCTTTTTTTATTGGATGGTGGATCACTAGTATTCAACTCCAATGCTATTTATCTTTTTATATCTATCTTCATCACTGCTGTACTTACGCTGCCATTTTTAAAGTCTACTCTTGAAGCGCAAAATAAAAGCGACGTTATTGGGCACTTAGCAATAAAAAAATGGCCCTTTTTCCTTTAATCATTACTGTGCTATTAACAGCGGCTTACGTTTTACTGGAACAAGGGTTTTTTAGTTTTATGGAAGTCGCCGTGCCAGGTTTTATGTTAGAAATTAAAGCACAAACAAACTCGCTTTTAGATAAAATTTTGCTGCTTTTTGCAGTAGTATTTATTGGGCCTATATATGAGGAAGTAGTTTTTCGAGGAGTGGCATTCTATAGGCTGAAAAAAACCGCCTTGGGAGCTATTGTCGCAATTATTATCCCAAGTATTGTGTTTACATTGATACATGGGCAGTATGATCAAGTTGAAATTTTTATTTCTGTGTTTGTATTTTCTTGCTTGATGGGACTACTTCGTCATCTATCGGGTAACTTGTGGTATTGCATCATCGCTCACATGATTTGTAATTTATTAGTACTAGGTGACATTATTTTTTGATATTAAATGACTTACCAGTTAACTTTATTTTCTTGCTTAGTTCTTTTGGTTTGCAGCTAGCAAGCGCGATATAAAATCGCGCGTATTTATTACCAAAATACTACGGATAAAAACTTAGCATCAATGCAATGAACACCCCTGTTACAAATAGCTGCACAACACAAAACCCCATAATATCTTTTGCTCTTAAGCCTGCGATAGCAAGAACTGGTAATGCCCAAAAAGGTTGAATTAGGTTAGTCCACGCATCACCCCACGCAACAGCCATTGCAACGCGAGATATATCGGCACCTAGCTCTTGTGCTGCGGGTATTACAATAGGTGCTTGTACAGCCCATTGGCCACCGCCAGAGGGTACAAACATATTAACGAGTCCTGCACTTAAAAAACTAAAAAATGGCAAGCTATCAGCATCTGCAACGGCAATAAAGCCACGTGATATCTGTTGTGCTAATCCACTATCAACCATTACCGCCATGATGCCGGCATAAAAAGGAAATTGAATAACAATGCCAGCCCCGCTTGGAATTGCTTGTTGCAGACTGTTAAGTAAATTATGGGGTGTTTGATGCAGCGTAATAGCTAAAAACAAAAATACGGCAATAACGCTATTAAGGTTTAAGTTTCCGCCAGCAATAAAAAAGTAATAACCTAAATATGCCAAACCTAATAAGCCAATTGTCATACCGAGTAGTTTGCTTTGTTCCAAATGTTGGGCAGGTCTGGTTATTGTTGTGGGCTTAGGTGTTGTCTCTTGTAAAAGAGCTGGGTCGATATATACGCTTTCTTGCTCGCTTGGCAGCATATAGCGATTAACGAGCGGCATAATAATGAATAAACCAACTAATATGGCTATATTAAAGCCCGCAAATAAAGTGTGCTCTGTACTAATAATACCAATGCTGGCCTCTGAAAAGTGACCATCGGTTGCGATGGTTAAAGGAATCGAACCCGCTAATCCGCCATGCCATACAACAAAACCTGAGTAAGCGCTGGCTACTAATAATCGATAATCAACACGAGTATGTTTAGCAATTGCTTTGGCAAAAAGGGCACCAATAACTAAGCCAAATCCCCAATTTATCCAGCTCGCTAAAAGCGAAATAAGCGTTACCAATATAATTGCTTTGGGTGCGGTGCTTGCAAATGTTGCTAGTTTTTCTAATAACTTACTTATAGGTGGCGTACTTGCCAACATATAGCCTGTAATTAACACTAGTAGCATTTGCATCGCAAAACTTAATAAGTTCCAAAACCCACCTCCCCACGCTTGTAATACTTCAATGTTAGTTGCGGTTGTAAATAAGCTCGCACTGACAAGGGTAATTATTGTAAGTAAAATTACAAATATAAAAGGGTCGGGAAGATAGCGCTCTACAATTTTAGTAAAAGGGTGGGCTATTTTATTAAGCATAAGCACAACTGTTTTGGTTATTATTTTAACGCTAATTAATCATGAAAAATCACCATTGGCAAACAGCATTTAGTCTAATATTTGCGGTTAAAAGCTTAAACATTGCTTAAAAGCATCGCTTACAGTAACGTACTGTTTATAGATAATTTACTAACGAAGACTTTGTATTATGCCGGTGATATTTAAAAGGCTAGCGTTACTTGTTCGCGCTCATATAGATCAGTTGAGTTGGCAAGCAGTGGCATTAGCTATTTTGACTCATATGCTATTAACATGGAGCTTACTATTTATAGCGAATGAGAAAGCGTTAACCTCGCTTACTACCTTTTTTTACTATTACACAGTAACAACATCAACAGTGGGATATGGTGACTTTAGTCCAACTACTGATCTTGGTCGTTGGGTGGTTGCATTAATACAAATTCCATTTGGTTTAGCTTTATTTGGTGTTTTGCTAGGAAAAGCAGGACAAACTGTTACTTACTTAATTAGGCGCGCTATGACTGGTGATAAAAACTTTGCCCACAGTAACCACCATATTATTATTTTTGGTTGGCACGACACTCGTACAAAAAAGATGATTGATTACATTTTGGCAGATACGAAACGTACTGACCGTCGTATTTTACTCGCGGTAACAGAGCAAATGGATCATCCTTTTTTAGCTAACGAAAGCGTTGATTTTGCACGTTTAACGAGCTTTACTAATTTAGCTGAGCTAGAGCGGGTAGCTATTCGTAGTGCTGATAAGGTGATTATTGATGGTCAAGATGACGATCAGACATTTACAACAGCCCTGCGCATAAGTCGCTTAGTAAAAGATGATTGTCATATAAGTGCTCACTTTTTGGATGAAACCAAAGTTGAGATGATGTTAGAGCATTGCCAAAATGTAGAGTGTAGTAGTGCAAAATCAGCTGAGATACTCGTACGCTCAATGCAAGATCCAGGTTCGAGCCGTGTGCAAGAGGAGCTGCTATCTACTTTGCATGGTGATACACAATTTAGTTTGAAAATACCAAGCGGCTGCAAAGATATGGAGTTTGGTACTTTGTTTCATCATTTTAAGCTTGAGCATGATGCAATACTGTTGGGTGTTGCTCATAATTTAAGTGCGCAAAATATGGATTTAAATCCACCATTAGATTACAAGGTAAGTGAAGGCGATATTTTGCACTATATATCGGTAGATCGAGTATTAAGTAGTGAAGTAGACTGGTCGAGCCTAGAAAAATAATGAATGAAGTTGTATTTTTAATTGTTGTTTTAAGTGCTTATATATTACCTGTCGTTATTGTACTCAACAGTAGGCGTACACAGGGTCATGAAAAGAATGGCTGGCTAATGGGAATAATTATATTTTCTTGGTTAGGGTTAATGATGTACTTTGCATTGTGCCCAAGTATGGG
>NZ_JACJDN010000285.1:0-5077 GCF_014163565.1 Pseudoalteromonas sp. SR45-5
CTTCGATAACGAGGTACCCACTCTTTCTTTGAAGTTGTTTTCCCCAGATGGCCAAGAATACGTGCGGCATTATGTAAATTGTCGTGTAAAACCCAATGAGCAATAAAAAGGGTCAGCGGCTCTGTTCTTTCGTGTTCAATATAGAACTTTTCAGCCTTGGCAAGTAAGTCAGGGGTTAAAAAGGGCAAAAACCTTTTTGTGTAAGTACCAAATTTATCCCCTTCTGGATAACCTCGATTTAAATATGGCAAAACTCTTTCAGGTTGACGCCACACAAACCACCAAGCACCTTCCACTAATGCTTCTTCATGGCTCCAATCAAGCTCTTCATAAAATTGATTCAACTGCTCATCTGGCAAACAAAGCTGGCATCCGAGTAAAAAGCGATTATAGGCAGGAGTATGATATCTATTTTCATTATCTTCTTGAGCCATTCTTAATGCCACTTCAGCAGTCATATCTTTTCCCGCTATAATTGCATTTGCTAACTCTTCATCAGAAGAAACTTTTTTAAGTGATTTACTATCAATATAATTATTGAGAGCTTGAAGAGGATCATCAATACCTGACCAAACTAATCCAATCGATTCAATAATGGGTTGTAACTCTGAAATTGGTTTTTCTAAGCAATGAAACTCGGCTAATTGCAATGCAACAATAGCTCGTTGTTTTAAGTCTGTATCATGTATATTAGGAGTAAGTGTTTTTGCAATTTCAAGCCATCCATTGTGCTTTATCCGACCTGCAACTTTGGCTGCGGCAACTTGAGCAGTATATGTACCAAAGGAGCGAACATCTTTCGTTGCACGATGACGAGAGAGCCTTAGCAATCCTTTAAAGCTTACTTGTACAGCAGCGTGTTCACTGTCTAAATCAAGATCACTAAACCCTTTAATCGCATTAGCAAACGCACAGGCTTCCTCTCCCCCATCTTGAATCATTGGACGATACGACCCCACTTTTGCTAATGTCATTAGCGCCTGCTCTTTAACATCACCCTCTGACAACCCAGAAATAACTTTAACCCACGTTTCAGACAAACTTTCTCTATAATAAGCATCTATTTTATTTACCAAAGGTAATGCTTTAGCGTGTAAACCTAGTCGGCAGCGCTCATTAACAACACTAATAAGTAAGCTGTCACCTCTTTGATATTGATTACGGTAAAGAACATCATCATCAGGTAATAAAGCACACACATCTTTTTCCCAAACCGATGCAATCTCATGATAGATATTTGAAGTGTCTACAGATCCAATAGGTACATTCTCGCGAAGTGCTTCCGTAAATAGAGTTAATAGGGATGGGTCTGCGCCCAACTTAACATGCTGTATTTCAAGAATAACAACACTAAGTAGGTACTGTAATTCATTAAGGTCTTGTAAAGCAGCTACTGCAGCGCTTACATCCCCTTGTTTTACACTTTCAAGCGCTGTCAAAAAAGGCTTACAACCTTCTTCTACTTTAGTATTTATCAACTTTTCGGCAAAGTCATACCAATCAAAATTAATTGAATCCAAAACTAATTCCCTTTATTAATATTTTAATACTGATGAGTCAAATACTTAGATATATTTTGAAATGCTTAAACAGACCAAGGTGTCTACTAAAACTAAGTGGCTACACTATATGTGTGAAAATGCCTCTATACACGAATCTGCCATAAAAAAATCCGATATTAGAAAACTAATATCGGATTATTAAGTCATTAAATTTTAGTTAACCAGCCGTGTTTATCTTCACTTTTACCCCATTGAATATCGTTCAATGCTTGGCGAAGGCGCGCGGTCGTTGGGCCTGGCTCGCCAGTACCTACTTTGTACTCTTTATCGTTATGAATAAATGTACCCACAGCAGTTAGTACAGCTGCAGTGCCCGAAAGCGCCGCTTCAGTACCTGGTTTAGCAGCACGCTCTAATAGCTCAGTAACGCTAAAGTTACGCTCGCTTACCGTCATACCTAAATCTTTGGCTATGGTTAAAATACTATTACGCGTTACACCATGTAAAAACGTGCTATCGAGCGCTTTAGTAATAATTTCGTTGCCATCAATAAGTATAAAGTTAGCAGCACCGGTTTCTTGTACGTCGCCACCTGGGCAAAATAAAATTTGATCTGCTTGATACTTAGTTCGTGCAGCACTAATAGGAGCTAGTGCACTGGCGTAGTTACCACCACTTTTTACCATACCCATGTGCGGAGCGCAGCGCATGCCATCTTCTTCAAGCAGTACACGCAGTGCAGTTGCACCACCGGCAAAGTAATCACCTACTGGCGATAGTAACGTATATAAAAGTGAGCTCATTGATGGCGCTGCCGCTTTACCAATTGCCGCCTCAGTACCAATGTGCGTTGGACGAATATACATAGAGCCTGGTGGTAATGGCGTTTCATCTGCGTATTCGCGCATAATATCGATAATCATCGTTTTTAGCATATCGCTGTCAAAACTCGGTAAGCTTAATAGCGCTGAGCTTTGTTGCATGCGTGCAATGTTTGCATCCATTCTAAAAAGATAAACAGAACCATCTTCATGGCGAAAGGCCTTTAAGCCTTCAAAACATGTACTTGAATAATGAAGAACGTGTGCACCAGCATGAAGTTCAAGTTTATCGGAAGGGACAATCGAGCTTTCGCTCCATTTATTATCAGAAAAACGAGCTTGAATCATTTGCGGCATAAACACGGTACCAAATGCGGCCATTTTAATCTCTCTTGTGTGGTCTATTTTCCTCCATTGTATGACAATCACCCGCCATTTAACCATAGCTAAAGTAAGGCTTTTTTAATTAACTATGAGAAATTTTTGCAAGTGCTGTTTACTAATCAATCGCATTGGGTGCTATAAGCAAAAAAATCGGCTAATGCAGTTGCACTAGCCGATTTTTTAGAAGTAAATAATTTACTTGAACGAATATCTAATAATACGTTTTAGCACCGAGGTATACTGTTTAAAAAAGCTACCTGTATGGTAATCAATACCGTGTTTTTTCAAAACGGCTTGTACTTGAGGTGCAACTTCTTGGTAGCGCGAAGACGGCATATCTGGAAATAAGTGATGCTCTATTTGGCAGCTCAAATGCCCCGTTAAAACATGAAACCAATGCGACCCTATAATATTAGACGAGCCCAGTACTTGGCGATAATACCACTGCCCTTGCGTTTCGTTTATGCAGTCTTCTTGTTTAAAAGTTTGCGTTTCTTCAGTAAAGTGACCACAAAATATTATGGTCGACGTCCATAAATTACGGATTAAGTTAGCTACCAAGTTACCCGCTAATACCCATAAAAATAAAGGCCCTGCAAGTAACGGAAATATCGCATAATCTTTAATTAACTGGCGAGCGCCTTTACTAAAAAAGCGCTGCTTTAATGTAGAGTGTGATACAAGCCCTTCACGGTTTTCTTTCTTTTTACCAATAAAAACACGCTCTGCAGCCAATTCGTGATACGACACGCCCCACTGAAATAACACACTTAAATTAATATACGTAAAAAACTGCCATACATTTTTAAAACGCCATTTAAAATCATCGCTTAAACGCAACAAGCCATAACCAAAGTCTCTGTCTTTGCCAATAATATTAGTATACGTATGGTGTTCAAAGTTATGAACGCGATGCCAACTTTGCCCGTCGCACGCTATGTCCCATTCATAATGTTGTGAGTTAAGTTGCTTGTCGTTCATCCAATCGTATTGACCATGCATTACATTGTGGCCAATTTCCATATTGTCTAAAATTTTAGCAAGCGCTAATAGCAACACACCTGCAACCCACAATAATGGTTGAATAAAACCGAGCATTAGCAAAATTCGCCCGCTCCATTCACACACTCGCTGTTTGCGCACAACAGAGCGAATGTAGTCAGCATCTTCTTGTCCTACTTTGCCAAGGGTGTCCATTTTAATGGCATCTAGCTCGCTTGCGAGCATGTCGTAGTTAATGTTTTTCATAATTGTAACTCCAAATCACTAACAGGTTGGCTTACGCAAAGTTGTATTAATTGCTCGCCGTTGTCACTCAATTCACCTGTTTTTAAATTACGTACCACGCCTGACTTTTTAATACATTGGCATTGATGACAAATACCAATACCGCAACCGCGTTTAACGGGTAGCTTTTTTTCTTCAAACTGAGTCAGTAAAACATCGTTGCCCGATACAACATGGGCACTGGCGTTAATTTTTACATTAAATTGGCTGTCGTCGTTTAAGGTAGGCAGCGCTAAACCAAAGGCTTCTTGGTAATAATTTAGCTTATGCGTTTTAGCAAAATCGCTCACCGTTTGCATAAATGCTGCAGGGCCACAGCAGTAAATGTCTGGGTTTTCCCACTGCTTAATATTGCTGGTTATATCGCTTGATTGCTCACGAGTTAATAATAAAAACGAAAAATGCTCAAATTGCGCCGCCAACTCACTTAGCTCATCAACACATTGATGCTCAGTGGCTTTTGCGTAATACACCAACGACACTTTTTGCGTAGTTTGGCTTAAGTAATCATCAAGCATAGCCAGCATAGGTGTTATACCCGACCCACCGGCAACAAAAGTAGCCGGTGTATGTGTATTTTTAAATACAAAGTCGCCGCTTGGCGCAGAAATATTGCACCACAACCCCGCTTTTAATGCACTGCTGAGTAAGCCTGTAAAGTGCCCTTGCGCATTTGTTTTGATTAGTAAGCGCACCAAACCTGTATTTTTAAATTGCTGAGCGCTTGAGGCCACGGTAAAAACGCGTGTTAATAATCGCCCATTAATTTCAAGCGTTAAACTTATATGCTGCCCTGACGTATGCGCCTGCCATTGTTTGCTTGGCTTAAGTTGCACACTTAAAAAACCGCCATCAAGTACAGCTGTACTAACTACTTGCGCTCTAAACTGCCCTGCACGCCAAGCAGGTTTAAACACCTGCATTACGGGCTCTATGTAGCCTGCAAAACTTTGATGGTGTAAAAACCATTTTGAAAATTGGTTTAATACTTGAGTCATCATGGTTAAATCTCTATCAAATCTTAATTACTTTGAACTTACACGTGTACGCCCAAACTTCAGCGCACAAGTGTACGCTCAAATT
>NZ_JACJDN010000286.1:0-5063 GCF_014163565.1 Pseudoalteromonas sp. SR45-5
TATACATCGTAATATTTGCCTTGCTAACGAGCTATTTATCCATCGTAATAACTGCTCATTTATTTAATGCAATTGGTATCGCTCAAACTGGCTATTACGCCATGAAATCAACACCTTCTTTGATGTCTTTTTTCAGAGTTTCAAGCATGTCATTTTTTGCTTTTGTTTCAAATGCGCTTAGTTCGCCGTAAGAAAGAATTTCTTCTACGCCGTTTTTACCTAAACGTACTGGATGTGCAAAGTACTCTGCATCGCCATTTTCAACAGCAACGTAAGCGTAATCTACAACTTCTTCACCTTGTAGGCCTTTAACTAAAGACATACAAAAACGAGCTGCAGCAGCACCCATAGATAGCGTAGCTGAACCACCGCCTGCTTTAGCATTTACAACTTCAGTACCCGCATTTTGGATACGTGGAGTAAGTGCAGCAACTTCTTCATCAGTGAAAGAAACACCTTCAACTTGAGAAAGTAGAGGCAGAATAGTTGTGCCTGAGTGACCACCAATTACTGGTACTTTTACAGTTGCTACGTCTACGCCTTTAAGTTCAGCAACAAATGCTTCTGAACGAATAACGTCAAGCGTAGTAATACCGAATACGCGTTTAGCGTCGTAAGTACCTGCTTTTTTGAATACTTCAGCAACAATTGGAACTGTGCCATTTACTGGGTTAGTAATAATACCTACTAACGCTTTAGGACAGCTGGCAACAATGCCTTCTGCTAACGTTTTGATGATGCCAGCATTTACATTGAATAAATCAGCACGATCCATACCTGGTTTACGCGGCATACCCGCTGGGATAAGAACGATGTCAGAGCCTTCAAGCGCTTTATTTAAATCGTCTGCGCCAAAGCCTGCAACTTTAACATCTGTTGGGATGTGAGAAAGGTCAACCGCAACACCTGGTACTACTGGTGCAACATCATAAAGTGATAATTCAGAGCCAGCTGGTAAGCCTGTTTTTAATAATAAAGACAACGCTTGGCCGATACCGCCTGCAGCACCTAATACAGCAACTTTCATTGGAATTCTCCGTAATTTGAGGTAGGAAACATTTGTGGCTCTTAAGATAATGAAATTAGCGACTAAAAACAAATTTATCCTGTCTATTTCAAGTATATTTTCGACCATAGTCGTAAACTTATGTGATTTAACGCATCAAACTGGCAAGTTAACTAAACAACTGCTGCATAATTATTCATTTTTGTGTAGAATTTGCGGCATAAATAACAAAAACGAATAAAGACTATGCAACCACAAGATAAACAAGAAGCACTGGTAAAAGCATTTAAATCACTATTAAAAGAAGAAAATTTTGGCTCTCAAGGCGAAATAGTTGATGCGTTAAAAGATCAAGGTTTTGACAATATAAGTCAGAGTAAAGTTTCACGCATGTTAAGTAAATTTGGCGCTGTACGCACACGCAATGCCAAACAAGAAATGGTTTACTGCTTACCTGCTGAAATGGGTGTACCTACGGCTAAAAGCCCATTACGCCAATTAGTAATCGACATTATGCACAACGAAATGATGATCATCATTCGTACCAGCCCAGGTGCTGCTCAGCTTATTGCACGTTTATTAGATTCATTAGGTAAAGCAGATGGCGTACTAGGAACTATTGCCGGCGATGACACTATTTTTATCGCTCCTGCTAAAATATCTGAAATAGATGTAACACTTGAACGTGTTCGCATTTTATTTGATACGGTTTAATAGCAAATTAAATTTGTTTTAAAAACCCTATTGAAGGTGCAAAGAAAGCAGAGCCCATATCGGCTTGAGTAAAATCAAGCCAGTGGTCGTAGCAATCCCCTTCCCCTAAACGACTATTAAGTACTTTTTCAAATGCGGTGCCCGTACAAGCGCATGTAATTGATAACATTCCCTGCTCATACACGTCGCCATAAGGCATGCTTTGATTTAATAGTAGCGGTTGTCCCTCTTCGTCTTTTAGCTCACTTCGCGAAGCATGGCTGGTTTCGATCGCTGGGGTAATTAGCGTGTTATCAAGACGCGTACGTCCCATTATTTGCTCTTGCTCACTCAATGATAAATGCTGCCACATAGTTAAATCATGTTTATAACGCTGAACATGAATATAACTCCCCTGATCTTCAAAGCTACCAGGGTTGCTGATTAAAGCCGTAGCGCGCTTTTTTCTTCCATGTGCGGTGTCGCCACCATAAATAAAACCGTTAAAATCACGACCATCTAAAAAGCGAAAATTCCGAATTTGCTCCACCAGCTCTACATCGGGGGCAAATAATTTTAAAATTTGCAGCGCAAATAAATGGTTAACATCTTCACGGTCAGAGCGAATTTGTACAAATAAATCACACGGTTGTACGCTCATTTGGTGATCGCTATGGGTTATATTGGGAAAGCTCTGTAATTCGCTTGGAATGTATTCAGGGAGGATATGCGGCCAGTATTGCGCACCAATAGCAACCATACAAGAGAGCATTGATTCTGAAAATTGATCGCTAAACTCTTCTTCTATAGCGCTTACTTGTTTTAACTTTGCGCGAAGTGATTCGTCTTGACCATCAAACACATTAAAAAATAAGTGCAAACCGTGTAAGTTTGCTTCAGCACAAATCCCTGATTGCGCTTGCGCCATTGTTATTCCTTAGTTTTACAGATAAAAACACAGCGAATAACAAATTAATTACGATTCGAAAAAATTCACCGTGTGAGGTTTTATTTTTATTATAACCTGATCATTATTTTCAAATGACTGGCCATATTGTGCAGCAACTTCAATTTCTTGTTCATCAATAACAAGCGAATAAACATACGCCGAACCAATAAAGCGACGACTTATGATTGTAGCTCGCTTGCTGAATTTGTCACTTTGGTTATCTGCCACTAATTCTATTTGATGAGGGCGCACATATATAAGCCCTGCACTTACATTATGCTTACTCTCAACATAAGATTCGACTAAACCAAATGGTGTTTTATATTCAGTTGCGGTTAACACTTCTGCGCTTAAGTATATGCCCTGACCCAGAAACTCTGCAACCTCCTTTGAACATGGAGCTGCAAAAAGCTGCTCAGGCGTGCCTTGTTGCTCAATTTTACCGCGATGCATAATGGCCAGTGTATCTGAAAAGGCAAATGCCTCTTCTTTTGAATGTGTAACAAATACAGCAGATACTTGAGTTGCCTTAATAATTCGACGTATATCAGCAATTAATTCAAAGCGTACTTGTGTGTCGATGTTTGAAAAAGGCTCATCAAGGAGTAATAAACTAGGTTTATAAGCTAATGCACGAGCGATAGCGACGCGTTGCTGTTGGCCACCCGATAACTGGTGTGGAAACCTGTCAGCACAGCCAATTAAATGTACAAGCTTAAGCATTTCATCAACGCGTTGCTGCTTTTGAGCTTTGCTCATATTACTAAGCCCGAATGCAATATTATTTGCCACCGTTAAATGCGGAAACAACGCATAATCTTGAAACATCATGCCGATGTTACGATGCTCAGGTGAGACAAAAGATTGCTCATCACTCACTAATTTACCGTCTATAAAAATAGACCCTTGCTTGGCTTCAATTAAACCTGCAATCGCCTTTAATGTGGTTGTTTTGCCGCATCCACTCGCCCCGAGTAGACAAACAATTTCATCTTTACCCACTGTTAAATCTAAATCGTGAATAACCTTTGTGCCGTTATAGTGATAGCTCACGCCTTGTAAAATTAAACTACTCATTTAACTACGCTGCTCCATAGAACGATTAATAAAATACAAAGGAATAAACCCAACGATAACAATAAATAATGCAGATATTGAAGCAAGCTCTAATTGCTCGTCGCTCACATACTGAAATACATGAGTAGCTAAGCTTTCAAAATTAAACGGTCTGAGCAATAGCGCAGCTGGCAACTCTTTCATACACTCAATAAATACCAATAAGGCAGCAGTGAGCAATCCTCTTCGCAGTAAAGGTAGGTGCACTAAACGCAGCGTTTGCCCTTGGCTTTTACCCATTGATTGGCTTGCCATATCAAGTGATGGACTAATACGTAAAAAACTCGACTCAATTGCTCCATGTGCAATGGCGTAAAACCTAACAATATAAGCAATAATAATAGTAAGAATGCTACCTGTAAGCAGTAAGCCAATGTCTAAGTTATACGGCTCGAGTGCTGTGTTAATAGTGTTCTCTAATAATGTAAGGGGTAACAAAACCGCAATAGCGAGTACAGTTCCTGGCAACGCATAACCTGTGCTTGCTAAACGACCAGGAATAAGCGGATACGCTTGCTTTGCAACACGCTGATAAAAAACCACAAAAACACTCAATGTAATGGTTATAACACTTACAACCCCTGCCACTTTTAAACTTTGCCAAGCGTAACTAAAAAACTCAACATCCCATGCTTTATCAAAGTAGGTAATGGCGTAATTTATAAGTACTGCAATAGGAATTACAAAAGCGATAAGTAAAATAAAGCTACAAAATGCCGTTGCGAGCCAAGCAGACTTTCCTTTTAATACATAGAGAGATTCGCTATTTACACTTGATTGTCGCTCAAATACCGCTTGGTTTCGGCGACTAAAACGCTCTGCCATTAATGCTAAAAATAACAGCAGTAACATCACACCCGATATTTTAGCGGCCGCTGTAAGTGAGTAATAACCAAACCACGTATCGTATACGGCGGTTGTTAATGTACTTACGGCAAAATAACTCACTGTTGCAAAGTCGGCCATGGTTTCCATACTAATAAGTGCAAGAGCCGCCACAATTGCCCCACGAGAGAGCACTAAACTGACTTTAAAAAAGCTTTGCCAAGGAGATAGCCCCATTAACTGGCTAGCTTGTACTAATTTGAATGACTGCTCGCGAAGGGCCGTTTTAAAAATTAAAAATAAATACGGGTAAAGCACCAAGGCAATCATAACGATGGCGCCGGGTAATGTACGTATATCAAAAAACCAATAGTCGCTAGGCGATTTCCAGCCAAACCATTCTCTCAGCGCTATTTGCACCGGGCCCGCATAATCTAATAAATCAGTGTATACATAGGCAATAATATAGGTGGG
>NZ_JACJDN010000287.1:0-5053 GCF_014163565.1 Pseudoalteromonas sp. SR45-5
CAGGCCTTGCCAGCGAGCGTCCGTTAATTGCATCAGCGTTTGTTAATCGATTAAACACCAATATGCGCCTGCAAACCGATCCAACCGTAATATACGGGCTAGGCGCTGACTTTGATGGTGATATTAAACGTAAAGATTTGCGCGATTATACGCCCTACAATACGTATCGTATTAATGGTTTACCGCCAACACCGATTGCAATGCCATCAAAAGCCGCTATTTTAGCTGCAGTTAATCCGCCGCAAAGTGAATATGTTTACTTTGTATCAAAAGGCGATGGTAGCCACCAATTTTCAACCACGTTAAAACAGCATAACGCAGCAGTTAAAACGTATATATTAAATAAAAAGAATTAATAGTTTATGAAACCAAAATTTATAGTAATAGAAGGGCTAGAAGGCGCGGGTAAATCAACCGCTATTTCGCTATGCCAAGACTTTTTGAACAAACAAAAAATAGACTTCATTAACGTGCGCGAACCTGGCGGCACGCCACTGGCTGAATCGCTTCGTACGCTTGTAAAAGCAGAGCATGAAGAAGAGATTGCCTTTGAAACCGAATTGCTTATTATGTACGCAGCTCGCTCGCAGCTAATGCACAATGTTATTACCCCTGCGCTTGATAAAGGCCAATGGGTACTTGCCGATCGTCATGATTTATCGTCTCAGGCGTATCAAGGTGGTGGGCGTGGTATTAGCTCAAATACATTAGCTTCACTTTCGTCAATGGTGTTAAAAGGCTTAAAGCCAGATTTAACTATTTACCTTGATATTGACCCAGTGATAGGCCTTGAACGTGCAAAAGGGCGTGGCGAGCTTGACCGTATTGAACAAGAAGCCATTGAGTTTTTTCAGCGTACACGTATGCGTTATGTTGAACTTGCTAATGACGACAACACCATTAAAACGGTCGATGCAAACCAAAGTATTGATAAAGTACATCGCGATATTACCAATGTACTGCATTCATTTTTTGAAGGCCTAAAATAATATGCCATTGCCTTGGCTACATGATACTCAAGCACGTTTAGCGAAAAGTTATCGCGCAGAGCGTTTTCATCATGCGCAATTATTTTGTGGGCCTGTTGGCGTAGGTAAGTTTGAGCTAAGTGATGAGCTTGGGAATGCTTTGTTATGCCAAAATATAGCTAAGCAGGTAGCTGTGCAAAACAGTATGCTAAAACCTTGCGGACAGTGTAAAAGCTGTTTACTTAACCTGGCTGGCACTCACCCCGACAAACGTTTAACGCAAGTTGATGGGCAAAGTATTGGTGTAGATGATATTCGTGGTATTAGTGATTTTATGAATCACTCTGCAGCGCAAAATGGCAATAAAGTCGCGATAATCGAAAATTGCGAAAAAATGACCACAGCAGCAGCTAACGCATTATTAAAAACACTTGAAGAGCCAACTAATAGCCGCTTTTTAATATTAACCACAAGCCAACCAGAACAGCTCCCTGCAACTATTTTAAGTCGATGCGCTAAAAGTGACGTAAAAATAACTAATACAGCACTTGCTCAGCAATGGCTAGAGACATTAGACATTCCTAACTATAGTTGGTTAGCACTTTTTTATAACCAACCGCTGCAAGTAAAGCATTGGCAACAGCAAGACCAGCTAAAAAATATTGATACACTGTATAAGTTTGCAACTGAGTTTAAACAAAGTCATAATTTTAAAGCGTTAGTCGATATAATAAATAAACAGCCTGAAATTGTTCGTATATTTACTTTGTTTTTAAGCGTGCAACTAAAGCAGCAATTACTGCAAGGCATGAGTTTTGACGCTTATCAAAGAGCGCAAAATGCATTAGGCGAGTTTTTACAAAATAACACACAAGTACTTGGCCTTAATTTACCGCTTGCTGTATCACGATTAGCATACACATTGCGAAATTCTTAAAAGGATTAATCATGCAAGAACTACTAGTAGACATAGACGATTTAGACGAGTTATACCGTTGTTATATGCCTTACTTAAAAAAAGGTGGCTTATTTGTACGCACTAATATGCGTTACGAAGCAGGGCATTCATTAGCGCTTAGAGTTACTTTGCCCGATGCCTTAGAAGATGACGTAGTGACAGGTAAAGTGTCGTGGATCACGCCACAAGGTGCACAAAGCTCTAATCCTCCAGGTATCGGTATTAGCTTTTTAGATGATAAAACAAACCTAAACGCTAAAATCGAAAAGCTGCTTGGGACTATGTTAAACTCAGGCGATCAAACATATACCATGTAGTTATAGGGTCGGTTTTTCATTGAGATTAACGCCGCCCTATATTGGGTTCTTTTAATTACTAACATAATAAATTAAACGAACAAATTTAAACCCTGAACATAATACAGGCCTTATAGTGATTGTAGATTCTCATTGCCATTTAGACCGTCTTGATTTTGATAAACTAGACTTAAACCTTGACCAAGTTCTTGATAAAGCGCGTGCAAAGCAAATAGAGCACTTTTTATGTGTAAGCGTAACGCTTGATCAGTTTCCAAGCATGCTTGATAAAATTAAGCATTACGACGATGTATCAGCCTCATGCGGTGTACATCCACTTGATCAAAAAGACGCCCTTAATAAACAGCAACTAATCGACTTAGCCTCACACGACAAAGTCGTTGCTATTGGTGAAACGGGTCTTGATTACTACTATTCAAAAGATACTCATGCAGTGCAGCAAGCAAGCTTTGTTGGGCATATTGAAGTGGCTAACGAATTACAAAAACCGTTAATTATTCATACACGTAATGCCCGCAGCGATACCATTAATTTAATGCGTGAGCACAAGGCCGAAAACTGCGGTGGTGTATTACATTGCTTTACCGAAGATTGGGATATGGCAAAAAAAGCGATAGACATGGGCTTTTATATTTCTATTTCGGGCATTGTTACCTTTAAAAATGCTATTGAGCTAAAAGAAGTAGTAAAGCAAATACCGCTAGATAGATTATTAATAGAAACCGACTCGCCTTATTTAGCACCGGTACCGTATCGTGGGCAAACAAACCAGCCAGCATACGTAGAAGATGTAGCTTATTACATTAGCGAACTTAAAGGCATTAGCTTTAATGAACTTGCTAAAGCGACTACCGAAAACTTTTATTCTTTATTTAAATTAGCAGCTAAAGGCTAAATACATGATTACTCACACGGCAAACCTTCCTATTTTACTAATGGGGCCAATGGTGCGCCGTGCAGAGCAAACTGGAGTTTGTATTCAGTTTGCTACCTCCAAGCCTGCAAACTGCCAAATAAACTTATTAAATGTTGAGTGTTATAGCGATCAACATACTGTTTCTTTGGGCGAACATTTATACCTGCATTTCGTTATTATAAAGCCAATAGACAATAAACTTCCCGTAGATAGCTTATTAAGCTATGAGCTTGTAATTGACGACACAGCAATCGATTTATCGCCGTGGTGCTATAGCAATCAAACAACGCCTGCATTTGTAATTCCCAATAAACTCAGTGATATTTTGCATGGCTCGTGCCGTAATGCACATCATCCAGCAAAAGACAGCTTAGTGTCTGCAAGTCACTGGCAAAATACTCAGCGTGGTAATAATAACCAAGGCGCACAATTGCTATTACTCAGTGGTGATCAGGTTTATGCCGATGACGTAGCAGGCCCCATGTTATTAGCTATTCATCAGTTAATTAAAGCCTTAGGTATCTATAAAGAGCAACCACTTGCCATTGAGCTACCGGATGATATAAATGAGCAACTTTATAATCGCCATTTGTTTTTACCAAAAACGCCTTGGCAAAAACGCTCAAAAGTAGGTGTTGGTTACTGGCTAAAAAAAGACGAACCTCATTTTTCAAGCGTAAAAGCCTACAATCACCTTATCCATTTTGAAGAATACATTGCACTTTATTTATTAAATTTTAGTGCTGCTGCTTGGCAATGCGTTGATATACAAAACACAACGTATTTAGGTCAAAGCGAGCAAAACAAAACTATTTTTAACGCTGAAAAAACAGCATTGATTGACTATGCAAAAGGCTTAAGTGAAGTAGAGCGGTTGTTTGCCAATGTATCTACCCTAATGATGTTTGACGATCACGATGTAACCGACGATTGGAACCTCACCGCTGGGTGGGAGCAAGCCATAAATGAAAACCCAAGTAGTAAACGGATCATTAATAATGGCTTAATTAGTTATTGGCTTTTTCAGGGAATGGGGAACGATGCACTAAATAAAACAGGCGAGTTACTCACACCTTTTAAGCAAAGCCGTACTGCCAATAATTTATGGCAGTTTAAAGCATTTGATAAACCACTAAACGATTTTAGCTTTTGGCATTATGAGTTAACAACAGTACCCAAAGTAGTGGTGCTAGATACGCGCACGCACCGCTGGCGAAATGAGCAAAACTTTAATGAGCCTTCAGGTCTACTTGATTGGGAACGCCTCACAGAGCTTGAGGAAAGCCTGTTAAGCCACGACCAAGTTATTATTGTATCGCCAGCCCCTGTATTTGGTGTTAAATCAATAGAAGCCATTCAAGCCATGTTTAATATATGTGGCCAACCACTCATGGTGGATGTAGAAAACTGGATGGCGCACGAAGGTTCAGCCAAAAAGCTACTCGATACTTTTAGACGAACCGACACCCCAAACGAAACGCTTATTTTATCGGGAGACGTGCATTACTCATTTTGCTTTTCGGTGCAAAAGCGTTTTGGCGATCATCCCAATCGAATTTGGCAACTTACCGCCAGCGGTATTAAAAATGAGTTCCCGCGTAAATTAATAAACATACTCGATAAACTAGATTCAATTCTATACGGCCCAAAAAGCCCATTAAACTTTTTTACCAAACGCTGGCACATGGAAGTAGATAAACACCAAACCATAGGTGAAGGGCAAAAATACTTAGTAAGCGACTCCGCTATTAGTTTAATAACACTAGAGCAGGGGAATTTAGCCCGATATCAACTTATACACGGTGAAGGGCATTTAACTGAGTTCGATTTAGAAGAACAGTAATTCTTAATCAATAATTAAATAAATTAAAAGCCTATTTGCACAAAGAGAAGC
>NZ_JACJDN010000288.1:0-5053 GCF_014163565.1 Pseudoalteromonas sp. SR45-5
TCGAGGTCACGAGTTCGAGCCTCGTGTACCGCTCCAATTTCTAACCAAAAGAAATTGTAGTGATAGTAAATTTAGTTATGCGGTACTAGCTCAGTTGGTAGAGCGCGACCTTGCCAAGGTCGAGGTCACGAGTTCGAGCCTCGTGTACCGCTCCAATCTTTTTATATCCTTTCAAAATCCTTTGTATTAAAAATCATAAATAAAATTATAATTTAAAATCTCTCTTATCTACTTTATTCTTTGTGCAATATTCAGCATTAAAGTTTTGGTTGTTAGAAATTATTACTTCGCGCGCCTAAGATTTACGTCTATAGAGTGGCGTATTTTGAATCTATGAGGGTATGGCTGAAGAAAAACAGAGGTTAACATTTTAAACCGAGAAGCTTGAGTTAAAAAAGCTCACCCTGAATAGTTGCTATAACTCCTCTAGAGCCACCAGAATCGCGATGTTCACCTAAATAAATACCTTGCCATGTACCTAACGCTAAATAGCCATTTGAAATAGGAATACTTAACTCGCAGCCTAACGTACTGGTTTTTATGTGTGCAGGCATGTCGTCGTCACCTTCATAATCGTGGCGATAATAAGGTTGACGCTCAGGAACGAATTTATTGAAATGGCTCTCCATGTCCATACGAACAGTGGGGTCTGCATTTTCGTTTATTGTAAGGCTCGCTGAGGTATGCTGAATAAATAAATGCAACAAACCAACTTTATAATTTGCCAGTTCAGGAAGCTGAGACAATATTTCGTCATCGATTATATGAAAACCTCGCGGGCGAGGCTTTAATGTAATTTGCTTTTGCTGCCAACTCATAATTTATCGAAACTAACTTCAATGTTTGCATTACCAGCATCACAGCTAAATGGCATGATGATTTTTTTACCTTGGCTTTTGTGAGTAATTGTATGACCCTTACCCGATACCACAATAGGCGTTGCCATATCAAAGTCGAAGCCTTTCTCGCCAAGTAAATTTTTAGCACCACCTGTTACCATGTTGGTTATTTCGCCAACCATATCAGTAACTTCTTCATCTATGGTATCAGGGCGTTCGCCAAGCATACGCTCCATGATGGTCAATGCTAATCCTTCATCAAATGTAATTGAAAATGATCCTCGCGTTTGCGGGCCAACCATGCCAATCAAACCTGATACATCACCACAGGCTATCTCATCAGTTTTAATGCGAGGTTTACCTGGCTTCAATTGAGTTTGAGCCATAGTGCTCAAAACATTAATTAAAGAAGATAAAAAGGGATTGATGAATTCTACATTCATAGTGGCTACTCTTAAATTTGTTCTGTGAAATGACTATATAGTTTGAGTATAGTCACTAAGGATAACTTTGAAGGATTCTGATGCTCTGCAAGATTCACATTTACCATGTGCTTCTATTGTCTGCCCTGATACAACAAACCCACCTTCGGCAGCTAAATTATTTAGCTCATGCGAAATTACACTTGAGTGTAACTCTTTGACAAAACCACAGGTATCGCAAATTAACAATTGTACTGGGTGTATATGATCAAAATGATGACACAGCATAAATGCATTTGTGCTTTCAATTTTATGAATAAAACCTAGCTCAGCTAAAAAGTCTAATGCACGATAAATAGTTGCAGGTTTAGCACCCGTTTCAGTTATTTTTAATTGCTCAAGCAAATCGTATGCACCAACACCACCTTGTGCGCTGGCTAATAGGCGAAATACTTTCTCGCGGATAGGCGTAAAACGCGCACCACGGTTGTCACAAACTTGTTTTGCTTTACTTACGAGTGATTCTATATTCATCATTACTCTTATCCTTATGCTACCGTGATATACTAACATACTGTGTTGTAGTTGCAGCGTTTTTATTAAGCGCTTTTTACCTAGGAAACCCAGTAATGCACGAACTATTAGCTATATTTATTTTCTTTTTTGCGGTTATTGACCCCATTGGTACTGTACCTGTATTTATTGCAGTCACACGTGGTGATGATGAGAAATTTAAACGCAAAGTTATATATAAAGCGGTAGGCGTATCTGCATTAGTGCTCTTATTTTTTGTACTTGCAGGTGAGCAATTACTTAACGCAATTGAAATTCCGCTTTCGGCTTTTCAAATAGCCGGCGGTATCATATTACTTATTTTTGCGCTCTCAATGATATTTGGTGAAAGTAAACCAGAAGCCGAAATTAAAAGTGTACGGGACAGCACTGAAACCGCTATTTTTCCGCTTGCGATTCCCTCTATCGCGAGCCCTGGCGCTATGTTAGGCGCCGTATTAATGACTCGTAATGAAGAATATACCTGGGTTGAGCAGTTACTAACGTCTTCGATGATGCTTGCTGTATTAGCGGTTGTACTGGTTTTGTTACTGCTTGCAACACATGTACATAAATTAATTGGTGATAGTGGTGCAAGTATAATAAGTAGAATTATGGGGCTTATTTTAAGCTCGGTTGCGGTTACCAATATTTTAAATGGCATAGCCCATTATTTTGGCTTGCAGGTTTTCTCTTAACATTGATGCTCGCTAGGCTTTTGTGTAAAATGCAGCGCCTTTTAAGCTGTGCTTAATAACTTTAATACCCTGAGGTTTGCTTTGAATAAATGTACTTTGGATAGACGCTTTTCTGTGGCCCCCATGCTTGATTGGACTGATCGCCATTGTCGTACTTTTCATCGCAAAATGACTAAACATACTGTGCTTTATACTGAAATGATAACCACAGGGGCTATTTTATTTGGTCGAGGCGACTACTTACATTTTAATAAACACGAAGGCCCAGTTGCGCTGCAACTTGGTGGCTCTGATCCTAAAGCGCTTGCGCAATGTGCAAAACTTGCAGGTGAGCGTGGTTATGACGAAATAAATTTAAATGTAGGTTGCCCGTCAGACAGAGTTCAAAATGGCCGATTTGGCGCATGTTTAATGGCTGAACCTCAATTAGTTGCTGAGTGCGTAGCAGCAATGAAAAACGAAGTAAGCATTCCTGTTACCGTTAAAACGCGTATTGGTATTGATGAGCAAGATTCGTATGAGTTTTTATGTGCGCTTATTGAAGCGTCTCATAAAGTAGGGTGTGATGATTTTATTATTCATGCTCGTAAAGCATGGCTTAATGGTTTAAGCCCGAAAGAAAATCGTGAAGTTCCACCGCTTGATTATCCACGTGTTTATCAACTTAAAAAAGATTATCCGCAGCTAGACTTAAGCCTAAATGGCGGTGTTAAAACAATTGAGCAGAGCCTAGAACATTTGCAACATATTGATGGTGTAATGATTGGGCGTGAGGCTTACAGCAACCCATTTATGCTCAATGACGTTGATGAGAAAATTTATGGTGATGCTGCAAACACGCAGTCACGCCACGACGTAGTGCGTTCAATGTATGACTACATTGAAGAAGAAATGCGTTTGGGTGCTAATTTTTGGCATATTGCACGTCACATGCTCGGTATTTTTCAGGGGCAGCCTGGTGCGCGAGGTTTTAGACGCCACCTTTCTGAAAGTGGTCACGGTAAGCAAGCTGATTTATCGGTAATGGATAAAGCATTAAGCTTTGTACCAGAATAAAAACTAAGCTTTAAAAATTCTAGCCACTTTCGAGTGGCTTTTTTGATCCTAAAAATTAGTCAAAATCATAATTTATTGGCCAATTACACTCTATGTTGTTCAGCTTAAAGTCACTAAAATTTAGAGTGATTATTGTTTATCATTATGATTTTAAATGTTTTATTTTTGTTTTGATGGACTTGGCACAACTCTTGGAATCTTCTTGTTGAAATTAATTAAAAATCAACAGGAGAATACCATGGGAATCTTTAACCGCGTAAATGATGTAATTCAATCAAACATTGTCGCCATGCTTGATAAAGCAGAAGATCCAGAAAAACTTTTAAACCTAATGCTTACCGAGATGCAAGATGCATTGAATGAGTGCCGTAGTACAGCAGCCGCTTTATTGTGTGAAGAGAAAGTAATTAATCGCCAAATTGATACTAAAAAAACAGAATTAGCAGCTTGGCAAATGAAAGCAGAACGTGCGGTTGAGAAGGGCAGTGATGACCTTGCTAAATCAGCTTTACTTGAGAAGCAACGCGTTAACGAAAGCATTGAAAATAAGCAAACTCAACTAGAAACATTGCAAGAGTCTATTGCAAAAATTAAGTCTGATTGTGAGCGCTTGCAGCAAAAAATGGCTATGGCTAAAACTAAGCAAGCTCAGTTAATGCAACGCCATAATGTTGCTATTGCTAGAGGGCGAATCAGTACGCAACTACAAAGCGATAAAGTAGCTCATGCGTTGTCTCGTTTTGAACAAATAGAGCAGCGTGTTGAAGGTATTGAAGCTCAAGTAGAGGCTTATGAGCTGACTGATACAGCAAGTTCTACCAGTGCCCAAATTGAGTCGTTAGTTAAAAATGAAAAAATTGATGCTGAACTGGCTCGCTTAAAGGCGAACTTAAATACTAATTTAAAACACACTGCTTAGGAGATTGCTATGAACAGCTTTAATCGTCAACGAGGTTGGTATAAAGATACTCTGAATAAAAAAATATCGGGTGTTTGTAGTGGTTTAGCCCATAGATTGGACTTTCCGGTATGGGCAACACGCGTAGTTACTATTTTATTGTTTTTGAGTTTTCCGTTTGCAGTTGCACTTGGCTATTTTATAGCGCATTGCTGTCTTGAAAATAAAGAGTATTAATACCAACAGGCATAAATATTTGAACAATTTAACGAATTAAATCACCCTATAACGTTGTTAAAAATTTTAATTTAGAACAGCTAAGTATAAAAATTTTTGCCTAGTTATAGCGCAATTTTCTTATCGTTAAATAGACCTCATGTATAAGCCGGTTGGTATAAGGAGAATTACTATGAAAGCTTTGGCAGTATGTGTAATTATCTATTTATTACTGTTTACTGATTTAATAACGTTTGTGCAGATTGATTCTTGGCAGTTGCCGTTATGGATTGCTGACATTAGTTGGGCTGGGCTCGAGCTTGTAGGTGCTTTGGCCGCAATTATTGCTGTAGTTGCGGTAGTGGCTTTAAT
>NZ_JACJDN010000289.1:0-5049 GCF_014163565.1 Pseudoalteromonas sp. SR45-5
ATATAATCAACTCGTTGATAGCCACGTTCTTTTACACCGGCAAAATAGGCCTCTAATGAATCGAGGCCATCCAAAGTTAACAGCTCAAACTCTTTTAAATTAACAACCACAAACTTAATCGTATTTTCAGGGTGAGTGCTCAACTCCTGAACAACTCCATTAGTTAACAGCGTAATGCCTTCATTATTAAAGCTCCCTTTCAATTCTAAATACATCTGAGGGGGCTGTGAACAAATTTGAAATTCACCATGTGCACCAAACATATATCGCCTTACATATATCAACTTCTATATATAGGATAATACAATTTTCCGATTTTGCAGTTAATTTAATAAAGCAATAAAAAAGGCCATTTCGAGTGCTTTTTCCTCTAAACTTTTAAAGCGACCTGATGCACCGCCGTGCCCTGCATCCATATCGGTTTTAAATACTAAAATATTACTGTCAGTCTTAAGTTCACGCATTTTTGCAACCCACTTCATAGGCTCCCAATACTGCACTTGTGAGTCATGAAGACCGGTAGTAACGAGTATGTTCGGATAGTTTTGGGCGCGAATATTGTCATACGGCGAGTAAGCTTCAATTACATCATAAAACTGAGGCTCATTTGGATTACCCCATTCATCATATTCATTTGTTGTGAGCGGAATACTTTCATCAAGCATCGTGGTTAATACGTCTAAAAATGGTACATGACAGCCAACACCGCAATATAACTCTGGTGCTTGGTTTACAACCGCCCCCATTAATAAACCACCTGCACTGCCGCCTGAGGCAAACACCTTGCTGCTATCACAATAGCCTTGTGCAACAAGCGCTTTTGTCACATCAATAAAGTCACTAAAGCTATTTTGTTTATGCTCTTTTTTACCTTGTTCGTACCACTCGCGACCTAGCATTTCAGAGCCTCGAACATGTGCTATTACATAAACAAAACCACGATCGAGCAAGCTCAGCGATGAACTTGAAAAACTTGGATCAATCGTATAGCCATACGCACCATAGCCGTATTGAAATAACGGATTTGTGCCATCTTTTTTAAAGCTGTCTTTTCGATAAACAACTGATACGGGTACTTTAACTCCGTCGCGAGCAGTTACCATTAATCGCTCAGACTGATAGTCATCGGCATTAAAACTACCGAGTACTTTTTGCTGTTTAAGTAGTGTTTTTTCGCCAGTTGCTAAATCAACATCATATAAAGAACCTGGTGTTGTTAAACTTGAGTAATAAATACGCGCAGTGCCTGTGTCTGGCTCTGGGTTCATTGCTATTGCAGCATAATAACAAGGATCGGCAAACTCAAGTGCCATACGATCCCCTTGCCTATTAACAACTACAAATCGAGCTTGCCCTTGCTCGCGTTCACTCAATACTAAAAAGTCATTAAATAACTCTACACCTTCAAGCAGTACATTCTCTCTGTGAGCTGTATGCTCAACCCATTGTGTTTTATCTGCAATTGTTTCGTTTGTTGCCGTCATTAATCTAAAGTTTTTAGCTTGCCAGTTAGTCACAATATAAAATGTGTCACCTAGCTTATCTACGTCAAACTCGTGGCCATCTTCACGCGGCATTAATGCTTTAAATTCGCCAGTGGGCTTATTAGCATCAAGCACCCATGTATCATTGGTCTCTGTCGATGCTAAATCAATAATAATTAAGCTTTCATCGCGGCTTTTACCAAGTCCCATAAAAAAGCTGCTGTCTTGCTCTTCGTAGACCATTACGTCTTGGCTTTGCTCGCTGCCAAGCTCATGCCTAAATACTTGGTATCCTAATAGCGTTTTTAAATCTTTTTTTACATAAAAAACAGTTTTATTGTCGTTAGCCCAAACAACTTGTCCTTCTGTATTTTCAAGCACATCAGGAAGCATTTCACTGGTCGCTAAGCTTTTAAAGCGAACATTATAAATACGACGACCTTCAGTATCTTCAGAGTAAGCCATAAGCTGCTCGCATGGGCTTAGTGCGACTTCGCCCAGCTCAAAAAACTCAAATCCTTCAGCTAATACATTAACATCGAGTAAAAGCTCTTTATTATCGGCCTTTATGCTCGTACTTCTATAGTGACGCGAGTATTCATCATCACCACGAACTTCTGAGTGATACCAGTATTTCCCGTCTTTAACGGGTACCGAATTATCATCTTTTACAATGCGTGCTTTTAACTCTTCAAAAAGTGTATTTTGTAGTGGCTTCATAGCAGCTAACTGCTCATCGCAGTACGCATTTTCAGCATGTAAATGCGCAAGTACTTGCTCATCCTGGCGATCGTCATCACGCATCCAATAGTAATTATCGGTACGTATCTTATTATGAGTACTTAATGTATGGGCTTGCTGTTTAGCAATCGGGAAATTAGGTAATAAACTTAAAGAGTAGACAGGACGAGACACAACAAAACCAATTAAAAAAATAATGTGATTTGCAGTTTATCATAAAAATAAAAAAGCCCATCCAATAGTTGGATGGGCTAAAACGGTAAACGCTGCATTACTAAAACCGCTATACCTTTGGGAAGATAATTTAAGCTTTATATTTGCTGCCAAGCCATAGCCCAGCTTTGCCCTACACCGGGTTCGAACATAGACTTATTATCGTCATTCGTGCGGCAAAACTCATTAAATGGCCAAGGCCTGCATTGATATACATGCCCAGTTTTTGGCTGCAATACCTTTGTACCCGCATTATAGTTTTCACAATTTTCAGGGTACACGTAATCATAAGTATCAAGGTTCTTAACAACACGCTCATCGCATTTTGCAATACAATGAAAGTCGACGTGTGCTTTACATATACCACTGCTTTGCAAAGCAAAAATTTCATTATTTCTATAGGCTACAATTAAACCCTGTTCGGTCATTTTACCTGCGCTAACCAGAGGAACATGCACATTAATATGCTCGGCAACTAAACGTGGCCATGCGTGAGGCTCACCTTGCTCAAGCGAGGTGATCTTGTAATCAAATGATAAACTAACCAGCTCTCCTTGCATGTCGTAAAAGGTTACACTCACCACATCACCAATAAATAATTGGGTATGATGATTTAAGCAACCTATTGTTGACCACTTTCCACAGGCCAACGACGTATGCATAAACACGGCAACACCTTAAGAGTTACAAAATCTTATCCATACACTATGGATACACAAAAAATACACTGAGGGCAAGTGATACATAACAACACGTTATGCAGTAGTCCCGCTACCATAGCTTTTAAAAAGCCTTAGACCGGAAACTTTGCGTCCTAACCTTTCGGCTAGTTTGCCAGCAATGCGGCGATTATAATTCGACCCCGCATAACAATCAAACAAAAGAATGTAACCAAAAACAAAAACCAACCCTTTAAGGTTGGTTTAATGTGTTTTTAACTAAACAAATAAGTTAAAGGCTCTTTCGCCCACGTAAATACCAGCAACACCAATAAAGATATAAATATTAACCACGCAGGCCAAGACGCTTTAGTTACTTTAGCCTCAGAGTCATCCGCTTTTAACTCTTTTGAGCCTGTGATCATCGCCTTAACTAGCGGTTTGCCTTTTATTCTATAAATGATAATAGCCAATACGTGCAAGCCAATAGCATAAAGTAAAATGTCAAAATTCAGCTCATGTAGCCAATTGGCAAAATCAATCGTATCGCTAGACACATATTGAGCAAGCGGCCCGTCAGTTAAAATACCATCACTGCTCATTAAGCCACTTACAAGTTGCGTTATGATCAATATAAAAAAAACTATCACCATACAGCTGCCGGGTGCTGAATGGCCTAACGATTCGCTTGGTGTTTTTAGCGCCTTTAAAATAGCACGAGGAGAGTGCAGTAACCCACTTAATCTCGCGGTTTTACTACCAATAACACCCCATATTAAACGTGTTACTATAAGTGCTAAAGTAAAAAAACCAGCGACAAAGTGAAGCTCAATCATGCCCTCTTCAATACTAAAATAAAGCACTGCAATACTTACAACCAAAAACCAATGAAAGCATCTAATAAACCCATCCCACACTTTTAACGTCGTCATTGTGCCTATCCTTAAAAAAACAGTATTATTTAATTTGTTAACTACTTTAACATCATAATATTAAGGTATCCTTATGATCCATTCTACAAGCCGTGAGAGTAAATATCATGCAACCAGTTAAAAAAGCTATTTTAAAAGGCTTTTTAGATATGCTACCACTGTGTTTAGCCGTTGTTCCTTGGGGTATTTTATGCGGCTCTTTAGCGATTCAAAATGGTTTTAGCGCCTTTGAAACCCAAGCAATGTCGTTATTAGTATTTGCAGGCTCTGCACAGCTTGTTGCGATTGAACTTATGGCGGGCAACACACCATTGCTCACAATTTTATTCACAACATTTATTATTAGCTCTCGACACTTTTTATACGGTTTAGCTGTGCGTCATAAGGTCATTGATCAACCTATGCGTTGGCGCTTACCGGTGAGCTTTGTTTTAACCGACGAGCTGTTTGCGTTTTCTCATCATCGAAAAGCATATAGAACAAAAACACGCTTAATATACGCATTGAGCGCTGGTTTTAGCTTTTATATTGCATGGAATATTTGGACGTTAATTGGCATTGTAGCGGGCACAATGCTGCCCGACTTAACTAATTTAGGGCTCGACTTTGCGATTGCTGCCACGTTTATCGCGTTAGTTATTCCGGGAATCAAAAATTTGGCCTCACTCGTTACGGTAATTGTAGCAGGCGTTAGCGCAACGCTTTTAAAAAGTACCGGATTTGAGTTATGGCTTGTTTGCTCAGCGCTGCTGGCAATGGCCGCAGGTTATAGCACAGCAAGGCTAACCGCTAAAAAGGAAGCAACGCTATGATGACAACTATTTTACTCATGGCGTTCATTACATTTTTTACGCGTTATTTATTTTTACACCGCGCTTTACCGTTTAAAGTAGGTCCTAAAATGCAGCAATTTTTAAGCTTTAGCGCACCTGCGGTGCTTACAGCAATTTGGGTGCCTATCGTGTTTTTGAATGAAGATGGCATTAACTTAAACTGGCAAAACCCTTATTTAAGCGCAGC
>NZ_JACJDN010000028.1:0-14685 GCF_014163565.1 Pseudoalteromonas sp. SR45-5
GACACATTGTTTTGTAGTGCTGGCTGTTAATCGTATTAAATATAATTGCTGGTTCAGCTAGTGTATAAGGTAAGCACTTAATAATAGAACGCTTAACTTAAAAGGACTAAACGAAATGCCAGCAACCATAGCTAAAAAATACCAAGCAATGCTTAACTGGCGGCCTAATTTAATTGGGCAATTTGCAATGAGTATGCTGCTTTCGCTACTGCCGCTTTCTATAGTGGTGATCGTATTTTTAAATGCGCTTAATAAGCAATTAGCGGTTACTCAAAGTATTGTGAGTAGCAACTACCAAGTTACCAAATCGTTTAACACTTTAAAGCAAGAACTCAACAGTCTTGAACGCGCCACTAGACAAAACTGGGTATTAAAAAGTGAATCGCTAGATAAGCTCATTGTCGATAAATGGCAATCATCCCTACAAAGCATTGATGAACTCAAATTTGTAAACACGAATAAAGAGTATATCAACCAATGGCAACGCTTATATACCACCTTACAAACCGCGCATGTAGAGCTTGTTGAGAAAAAACAACAGCAAGCTGAGCTATTTGTGCCAGTGAGCGATTTAGTTGCTGAGCTTACTTTATGGTTACGTGATAAAAACGAAGCGCAAATTACCAATAACCAAAAAGAGCTTACAAGCCTGCAAGCGTCATTTATAAATTGGCTGGTGGCACTTATTCCACTGACTTTAATTGTTGGGGGAGGTTTTTTATGGCGCATAAGTGGGCGGCTAAAAGGGTTAACTACGGTTATTGATAAGCTTGGGCAGGGGCATTGGCAGCAAAAAATATCTGTGAAAGGTTCAGCTGAGCTTGTTGAGCTAGGAGAAAAGCTCCAATGGGTACAAGAACAGCTTCATATGCTTGAGCAGCAAAAAGATACTTTTTTACGCCATGTAACTCATGAGCTAAAAACGCCGCTTGCTTCAATGGTCGAAGGCACTGACTTATTAACTGATGAAATAGTAGGTCCAATTACCGCTGAGCAAAAAGCAGTGCTTGAGCTTATTAGCCAATCTATGGTGCGCCTTCGTACAATGATTGACAGCTTGCTGAGTTATAATGCGATTCGCACCAGTAAAGATAGCCTAAGCGAAGTTGAATTTAGTCTTCTTATTAATAAAATTAATAGCCATTTTGAGCATCGCTTAACTGCGCGTCAGCAAGCTCTGCAGTGGCAAAATACTTTACCTAACAAACCGCTTGCTTTACCTAGTGAGCTTATTGAGATGATTTTAATTCAGCTTATTTCAAATGGCTTAAAATTTTCAGAAGATAAGCAAAGCGTTACTATTAATTTAGCGCTTGAGCAAAACCAGCTTTGTATCGTTCTACTTGATAAAGGGTGCGGTATTAAAGAGCAAGAAAAAACTCAAATTTTCAGCGCATTTTATCAAGGTAAACACAGTAAAAATGTTACGCTGCAAGGCAGTGGGCTGGGTTTAACTATTGTAAAAGAGTCTGTTGAACAGCTAAGAGGTACACTTAGTGTTGAGCATAACGAGCCACATGGTTGCCGGTTTTCAATTAAAATTCCCATAACAAAAAATCTAGGAGTTAATTAACATGCGCTTGCGTTTAATCGCTATTTTATGTGTGCTCAGTAGCAGCATGGTTATATCAGGTTGTGAAATTAATAATGGGCAAGAAGAGCGTGTGTCAATTACACCTGCACCTGTGGTCGATACAAAAAAAACGACCGACAAAAACAGTAACCCTAGTCCAAAACCTAGACCAAAAATTGAACCAAGCTATCCTCCTGCAGAGCAAGTTATTGCATGGCACGCTAATCAGTGTGGCGGGTTTAAATTGGTACCTAGCAAAAATGTTTTTACAGGCGAAAACGAGCTTAAACGCTTTTTTAAATTTATGTGCTTAAACATAAATAATGATCCAAATACGGTAATGACTCAGTTGCTAAAGCTCGATCTTGCTTACTTTTGGCCTGATGACATAAAGCAATATTTATGGCTTCAAAAGCAGCAAGTAACTATGCAAATAAATGCTAAAAAAGAGCAGCAAGCACTTAATAATAAAATGCAAGAAACCCTCTCATCGTTAGCAACGATTGAGCAGCAACTTTTACTACGAGAAGAAACGAAGGAGCAGTAACGATGGCCGCAACTAAAGTACAAGGTGCAAAAGTATTACTCGTAGACGACGACGCTAGCTTATTAAAACTGCTCGCTATTCGTATTGAATCAAAAGGATACGAAGTAACAACCTGCGAAAGCGGCTTAACCGCACTACAAATACTTAAAAGCCAAGTGTTTGACGCCGTAATAACCGACTTACGCATGGATGAAATGGATGGTATGGCACTGCATCGTCAGCTGCAAAGCCGCTACCCTGCATTACCTGTCATTATGATGACAGCGCACGGCTCAATTCCTGATGCAGTAGAGGCAACTAAGCAGGGCATTTTTGCATTTATAACTAAACCAGTGGATAAAGATGAGCTATTTGACAGCCTTGCAAAAGCGATAGAAATTCATGGTGTTAACGCCGATGAAGCTGCACCTAAAAGTAATATAGTTACGCGCAGTGGTGCAATGCTGCACTTGTTAGAGCAAGTAAAACTACTTGGGCCAACGCAAGTTAATGTACTTATTTCGGGGGCTAGTGGTACTGGTAAAGAATTACTCGCACAGGCGATTCATCAGCATAGCCATGTAAGCGGTGGCCCTTTTGTTGCAATTAACTGCGGTGCTGTACCAGGGGAGCTTTTAGAGTCCGAATTATTTGGTCATAAAAAAGGCTCGTTTACGGGTGCAATTAAAGATCACCAAGGTTTGTTTCAACAAGCACAGGGTGGCACGTTATTTTTAGACGAAATTGGCGATATGCCGCTTAACTTACAGGTTAAGTTACTGCGCGTATTACAAGAAAAAACAATTCGCCCAGTAGGTTTTCAAGAAGAGGTAGCAATTGATGTACGCATAGTGTCGGCAACACATAAAAATCTTCCTGAAGCTATTTTAAACCAGCAATTTAGAGAAGATTTATACTATCGCTTAAACGTAGTTAATTTAAAATTACCGCCACTGTGTGAGCGCCGCGAAGATATAAGCTTATTAGCACAGCACTTTAGTGCAAGCATTGCTAAGCGCATGAACCAAACTGAAAAACACTTTGCAAGCGATGCTATGCATGCGCTTGTACGTTACGACTGGCCAGGTAATATCCGCCAATTACAAAACGTAGTAGAGCAGGTTGTAGCATTAACGCCAAGCGATGTTATTTCAGAGCACTTAGTGTTAGCTGCGCTAAATAGTAACGAAACAAACGTAGAACCATTATCACTAAACGACGCTAAAAAAGAGTTTGAGCGCGACTATGTAATTAACACTTTAAAAATGGCAGGTGGTAACGTAGCTGAAGGCGCTAAGCTTGCCAAGCGCAACCGCTCAGATTTTTATAAGTTGATTAAAAAGCATAATATTGATGTTGATAATTTAGGTTAAGGAAAAGCATGCAGTTATTTATGGTGTATTTAGGTGGCCGGATTCAAGGTTGCCACATTGAAATGCATGATATTCGTTTTGTAGTAGGGGAGAATATAGAGCAAACCTACTCAAAGTTAAAAAGCCAATGGGTAGGCGACAGAAGTAGTGTTCACATGGATAGCTACATGGCAATTAATCATATTGATGGCTTTAAAGTAGAAGTTGTTGATAGCTATGTGGGGCAAAATAAACAACTCTATTTTGTAAATTTAGGCGCTTACAGAAGTGATTCCATGGCTGAGCAACATGACTTTGCACTGTATGTTGCAAGCAGTAGCCATGAAGCTAAAGAGCGCGCTAAAAACGATTTGCTCGCAGGGCTTAGTCATATTCATAAAGATGATTTACATGATGTGGACGATTGCTTTGCCATTGATTTACTCGACAGCCAGCTAAACATTAAGCTCACGCCCAGCGGTATATCGCAGCCGATAAAGCCAGACTGGTTTGGCTATCACATACTTTAAATTATAATAAGTAGCTAAAACAGAGTAGGATTAAGAGTCCTGCTTGTTTTGTTCATCCTTTTCGCTTTTAGCCGCCATTTTAAACGCCACAATAACCAACCCAAACATAGCAAACGGCAGTGCTGCCAACATGTATTCAACCAAATTACTGTCTTGAAAATTTGCTTGTAGTAAAAAGTGACCCGCCACACACATCAAAATAACCACTAATAAAATGGGTAGTAACATGAGTTCTTTTTTTGATGAATGGTTTTTCATTAATTATGAGGCTATAGCTAAAAATAATGCGCCATTGTAATGAGCTTACTTAAGCTTGGCAAATACCGCAGAATTTTTTAATTAATGATATGATTAGCGTCAAACAATTGGGCAAGTGTTATTGGGAATAAAGTGAAAAGTAACTTAAAACAAGTTTACCTCGTTGGCGGTGCAGTGCGCGACAAACTGCTAAATATAAAATCAAAAGATAACGACTATGTAGTGATTGGGGAAACACCAAAAACGATGGAATCGCTTGGTTTTGTGCCAATAGGTAGTGATTTTCCGGTTTACTTACACCCAAAAACAAAAGAAGAATATGCACTAGGGCGCACAGAGCGTAAAAGTGGCAAAGGCTATACTGGCTTTGTGGTTGATGCCAGCCCAACCGTTACGCTCGAAGAAGATTTAGCAAGGCGTGATTTAACCATAAATTCAATGGCGCTTGATGAACACGGTAATATTATTGACCCGTTTAATGGCCAAACTGACTTACAAAATAAAACACTGCGCCACACCACTGAGGCATTTGTAGAAGATCCTGTTCGAGTACTGCGTATTGCCCGTTTTTTAGCGCGCTATGGCAGTGATTGGCGTATTCACCCAAGTACCTATGCATTAATGCGCGAGCTTAAAAATAAAGGTGAGCTCAATCATTTAGTACCTGAGCGCGTGTGGCTTGAAACCGAAAAAGCACTGGGTGAAAAGCACCCTGAGCTTTATTTTGAAGCATTGCAAGGCTTGGGTATTTTTCCAGAACTTGAGCGCATGGTTAATGTACCGCAACCGGCAAACCATCATCCTGAAGGGGATGTATTTGTGCATACTATGTTGGTACTTAGGCGTGCAGCCGATTTAAATTTTAACTTGGAAGCACGTTTTGCTGCACTTACCCATGATTTTGGAAAAGCGCTGAGTTTTAAAAAATATGGAAACCTACGGGGGCATGAACGCGAAGGCGTTGCAGTTATTGAGGCGTTTTGTGAGCGCTTAAAAGTGCCTAACCGTTTTCGCGATATTGGTGTACTCACCAGTGATAATCACACCCTTTGCCATACAGTTGATCAGTTAAGGCCGCAAACCATTCACAAGCTAATAGTGACTAACCTAAATGCGTTGGTACACCCAGAACGTTTTATAGCGTTTACCCAAGCATGCCAATGTGATGCACAAGGGCGTGGTGAAACACTGGTAGATAAGCCATACCCGCAAGCAGCTAAACTGCGAGCAATTCATACTGAACTGCAAAAAATGGATAAGAAGCAAGTAGTGCAAGATGCGCTTAAAAATGGCAAAAAAGGCCCTGAAATAGGCGAAGAAGTAAAACTTGCAGAAATAAACTGCATTAAAGCATTTTTAGAACATGAGAAGTCCCAAGCGTAATAAAATCAGACTAAGTAGTGCGATACGCCTTGGTTTTTAGTCGCGTCGTGCTTTCTTAGCTCTTTGTAATTGGTGCTTTTTGGTTTTATCTCTTCAGGCTCAGGTTTTTTAGAGGGCCTGTATAAGTCAAAAATAAAGTCTAGTTCTTCACGCTCTAGTGATGGTTTCATGGGTATTCCTTCAATTTAATACTTTAATATGATGTAGGGTATGGTCATTCGACTGAATTAAAAGTGAATAGTTACATATGAAGTTGTACTAAATTGTAACCGGCAGGTTTTGAGGGATGAGAGGGGGTTGTTTGTTAATTTATATGGAGTTAAGGTAAATTAAAGTAGCTCTTTTTAACTAAAAATATACAGCTGAATTTAACTTATTGCGTACTTACTATTTGCATATAATGCTGGGGCTATAAATATAACGGTACAAATATAACGGTATAAATACAGCCCTAACCATTAGCTAACGGCAGTGTTACGGTAAACACTACACCATTACCTTGCTCGTTGTTTTGCGCGGTTACACTGCCTTTATGGTAATCGCACACCAGCCTTACAATATAAAGCCCTAACCCCAAATGTGGCTGTTGCTGCATTTGCTGGCTACGTACCGACACCATAGAGTCAAAAATATGCTCAGTGAGTCCTTCAGGTAAAGCAGGACCAGTATTACTCACTGTTAATGTTGCTTTATTTTCGCTCTGCTTAAGGCTTACATTAATAGCCGTATTGGCTTTGCTGAACTCCAGCGCGTTACTAATAAGTTTATCAAGCAGCTGGGCTATAAACTCCGGTGCACCTTGCATAGGTAATTTGCTTTGGCATACATCAAGCGTAAATAACTGGTTTGGGTAAGTAAGCTGGTAGCCTTGCATGCAACCATTTATTACTTTTTGTAAATCAAAAGGCTCAGACTCGTTGCTTTGAATACTCTGCTCAAGGCGGGTGGCTTCGCTCATGGTGGTTATTATTTTACCTAAGCGTTCAACGCCTTCACTGGCGCGGTCGAGGTATTTTTGACTCAGCTCGTTTTGTGGCAAGCTTTGCAAGTTTTCGAGTGATGAGCGCACTACGGCAACTGGCGTGCGCAGCTCGTGGGATAACCGTGACGACATATTTTCTAAGTAATCGGTATAGCCACCAAGTCGGCTTACAATATTTGAAAAACTACGAGACAGATCCCCAATTTCATCGTTAGCATCGCTGTAATTGATACTGCCGGTAACACGCCCTTGTGCATCAATTGCTTGCTCAGCAGTATCGCGCAGCCGCCTAATTCGGTTCGATATACGTGAGGCAAAAAAGAACAAGGTGACAGTCCCAATTAGCATCACAGCTAAAATAACGTTAAAGAGTTTTTCGAGCGATTTGTTACGCAGCGTACGTACGCCGTTTGTGGTTTCCTCTGCTATTACCGCGCCAATTACTTGGTCTTGAATCCAAATAGGGTAAGCGGCCGATAAAATAACGGCTTTGCTGTCGGGAGTTAAGCGCCAAGACGATGCAGGTTGTCCTTTTAATGCTTTCGCTAAATGTGTGCCCTGCATAGAAGCTACATCGTGCAGGGTATCTAAAAACTCATTTTCGGGGCGCGTTAATATTTTATAGTAAATTGGGTGTAAGTAATTTTGCTCAAAGCGCTGCCACCAAGTTTCAGGTGCTTTGTTAGCAAGTCCATCAGCCCATACGCCATCTGCATTTTGAATAGTACCCGATTGCGCAAGTACACGATGATGGTTATCAACCACCCAAATGCGGCTACCACTGTGGCCCATACCTTTTAAAATACGGCTAATTTCTGGGGAAGGGACTAATACCGAGCCCAAATCGTTTGGGTTATTTAAGTTTGAGGTTGACATTATTTTAGGCTCGAGCAATGCCTCTTTACTATCAATGTCAACAATAGCAAAGCCAAGTTTGTTGCCCAGCATGCTAATAGGAAAGCGCAGCTCTACGTTATAACCTGATTCGGTACTTTCAAAATAGCCCTGAATTTTAGTAAAAGGGGCTTTGGTATTTGCATCAAACGCATTAATCCAGCCGTCTTGGCGTGGCGCAATTATATAGGTATTAAATTGGCCGTCAGGTGTTTTTAAGCCAATTTGTAAATAATCGTTATTGGTAATGCTTAAACTATTTTTAGCGCGATAAATAAGGGTATTGTCGGTGACTTTAAATACGGCGTATAAGTAGTTATCAAATTTTCCCACCATATGATAAAACGATAAGTCACTGGCTTGATGTTTGTTATCTGTTTTTTGTAAATAGCGTTTGTCGTAGTGCCAAAATAACGGCTGGTAACTTTCCCAATCGTTAAGTTTACCGTCGAGCTGAATAGGGTTTTTAAGATTATAAGCGTATAAATCGCGACCTTTTACAACTTGGTCTAAAAAGTTGGTTTGCTCGTCAAATAATGCAGGGCGCTCATGTAATGCAGTAGCAAGTGCACGAGTGGTGCCTACGAGGGTTTTTTCTTGGCCTTGGCGTAAAAACTTTTCCATTTCCCATACGTACTCGTAGCCAAGCCACGGCAGCAAAAACAAAAAACATGAAAGTAATATAAATTTACTGCGCAGACCAAATCGTAGCATTAGTGTTGTTCCCACCGATAGCCCATGCCATACACGGTATCTATGCAATCAAAGGTGCTATCGATTGCTATAAATTTTTTACGAATACGTTTTACGTGCGAAGTAATAGTGCTGTCGTCTACATAAATTTTTGCATCGCTCATCAAATCGTTACGGCTTTTAACATGGCCTGGTCGATGGGCAAGTGAATGCAGCATCCAAAATTCGGTTACGGTTAAATCAACTAATTGTTGCTGCCAAAATACCTGCATACGTTGCGTGTCGAGCGTTAACTGCCCGCGTGTTATGAGTGCATTTGCATCAGCGGGTTGTTCAAGTGCTTCCATTCGGCGAAACAGCGCACCAATACGTGCAGCCAAGTGAGCCAAGCTTATGTCTTTTGTTAGGTAGTCGTCGGCGCCCATGCGTAGGCCGCATACGGTATCTATTTCGCTATCGCGGGCGGTTAAAAAAATAATAGGCAGTGTTTTAGAAAGCGATCGCAATGTTTGGCACAGTAAAAAACCACCATCTATTTCATGGCCTAGGCCAATATCAACAATGGCTAAATCGGGCAGGGCATTTTTAAATTCAGCTTCAGCGCTAGCGCGATTTTCAAAGCCACTGACTTGGTAGCCCTGTGCACTCAGCATTTCTATGTAGTTTTCGCGGATTGCGGGTTCATCTTCAACGATGGCTATTTTTTTCATCTTAATCATTATCCTATCGGCTCTGTTGTGCACTATATCGAAGTTTTTAAGCTAAGTACGCTTAAAAAGGCAATTGCCATTTTTTTGCCACAATTGCTCAGCAGTTTGCCATTTTTGATCCCCTTTGTTGCCACTTGAGCTTGTTTTAATAGGTCCATCAAAACAAAACATCACAAATTAAAAAGTAAGTTTAAGGAGCACATCATGAAGAAGACATTAATCGCATTAACACTGATTGCTAGTTTTTGTACTCCAGCAATTGCCTCAACATCTAACACGCCATCAAAAGAAGCCCATAAAGAAACGGCTATTGGGCTAGGTGCAGGCGCTATTATTGGCGGCGTAGTAGGCGGGCCAATAGGTGCGTTTATTGGGGCATTTGCCGGTGGTTTAATAGGTGATTCAAAAGTAGCTGATAACAAAATTGCAGAGCAAGAGCGTGCAATTACGGTTATGAAAGAAAAAACCAGCGATTACCAACACGTGCTTAACCACAACAATATGTTAGAGCAACAGCTAGAAGTGCTTGCCAATCAAAATGAGCAGTTAACTCAAGTTCAAATTAATAACTTATTGGCGATGACGGTGCAATTTAAAACAGGTTCAAGTGTTATTGCCCCGCATTTTGCGCTGCAGTTAGACCAACTGGTTACCTTGTTAAACAACCAACCACAACTCGCACTTGATTTAAGTGGCTTTGCCGATCAACGAGGCGATGAGCAAGCCAACCTTTTACTTTCCAAAGCACGTGTAAATGCCGTGCAAAGCTATTTAATAAAACACGGCGTGAGCCATAAACGCTTAAGCACGCAGGCATTTGGCGAGCAGCAAACATTGGCTAACAGTAACACGGTGGAAGATAACTTTTTTGATAGACGCGTAACGCTTACCACTCGCTCAATGAACTCAGTAAATGGCCAAACGGCGAGTAACTAAACCTAACTGAATCTAAGTAAAACAAAGCGTTCGATGGAGTGATTTTATGTTGAGTAAACCGACCAAAATGCTTACTAAAGTAAGCATTTTTATATTCATAGCGATTGTGCTGTTAGCGAGCTTCAAAAGCCATGCGCAATCACCCAAGTTAGAGCTTTTTGATAGCAATGGTGCGCCAGCAGGCCCAGCAATAATATTAAAAAGCGACGCCAATATGACCTTAACCGGCCTAATTAATCATGTTGTAGTTACGCAAACTTATCAAAACGAAAACCCGTTTGCGGTTAATGCGCGCTACGTTTTTCCATTGCCTGATGAAAGCGCCGTACATGCCATGACTATGCGTATAGGTGAGCGAGTCATTAAAGGCCAAATTGATAAAAAGGTAGAGGCCGAAAAAAAATACGAGGAGGCTAAAAAAGCAGGTAAGCAAGCGGCCCTTGTACGCCAGCAACGCGCCAATATGTTTATTACGAATGTGGCAAATATTGGCCCTGGTGAGCAAGTAATTATTGAGCTTGAGTATCAAGAAATAATTGATTACAGCAGCGGCACATTTGCTATTAGATTTCCTACTACCATTACACCGCGTTATCACGCGATTAGTGGTGAAGTTGAGGTGAGTACTCAGAACCAAACGCACTTTAACTCACTCCCAACGGGATGGTTAAGCCCTGTTTACAGTATTAAAAGCAGTAATCAAAATGATAACGTACCAAGCAGCCAATTTAGCTTAAACATAGATATAGACGTAGGCTTAGAGCTGGTGGATATCAATTCTAAATTTCACAATGTTGATGTGCAAAACACCGCGTTTGGACAATATAAAATAGCGTTAAATGAGACAAATGCAGTTAATCGCGACTTTGTACTTGAGTTTAAACCGCTGCAAAAAGAGCAAGCTCAAGCCGCATTTTTTACTCAGCAGTTTGAAAATGGTGACCGATACGGACTTGCTATGCTAATGCCACCAGGGGATCACTTTACACAAACACAGCGCTTACCTCGTGAAATGGTATTTGTAGTTGATACGTCAGGCTCTATGCATGGGCAATCTATGGAGCAAGCTAAAAAAGCGTTGTTTTATGCACTTTCATTACTTGATAGCGACGACAGCTTTAACATTATTGGTTTTGACAACATAGTAACTCCAATGAGCGATAAACCACTTATAGCCAGTGACTTTAATTTACGCCGTGCAGAGCGATTTATTTATAGCCTAGAGGCCGACGGTGGCACTGAAATACAAGGTGCGCTTAATGCCGTACTTGATGGTAGCGAGTTTGATGGTTTTGTGCGCCAAGTTGTATTTTTAACTGATGGCAGCGTAAGTAATGAAGATGCATTATTTAAAAATATTCAAAGTAAATTAGGCGATAGCCGCTTATTTACAGTGGGTATTGGCAGCGCACCGAATAGCTTTTTTATGCGCCGAGCGGCAGATATAGGTAAAGGCTCATTTACGTTTATAGGCAGCACAAGCGAGGTGCAACCTAAAATGCAGCAGTTGTTTGATAAGCTTGCACATCCGGCTATTACTAATTTGGGGCTAAGCGATGAAAGCGGTAACAGCTTAGATTTTTGGCCGTCACCACTACCTGATTTATATTTTGGTGAGCCTATCATGGTCGCCATAAAACTTAATAATGCTAAAAATGTGGTACTTGCTGGGCAAACAGCACAAGGTCCTTTAAGTATTAAATTAAGTACACAAAATAGCTCAAGCGCTCAAGGTATAGCAAAACTGTGGGCGCGCCAAAAAATCAAGTCATTACTTTTATACAACGAGCAAAATACAGTTAAAGATGAAGTACAGGAGCTTGCGCTTACTCATCAATTACTTAGCCCGTTTACTGCTTTTATAGCGATTGAACAAACTCAAATAAAAGAAGTGGCAGAGCAAACGGCGCAAGCTACTAATGCAGTACCACAAGGTATGGCAATGCGTTTACCGCAAACCGATGGGCAAAGCAGGTTACATATATTACTAGGCTGTATTTTATTATTGGGATTTAGCGCCCTTAAAATAAACCGATCATTTAAGTTAAGCAGGGCACGTAAATGAAAAAGTGGCTAAGCGCGGGTTTACTAATAGCTGGGCTTGGATTATTTGGTCACGGCGCTTATATGCAGGCAAAAGCGTGGCTTGCTCAAGTATTAATTGAGCAAGCATGGCAAGAGGCGCTTAAATCACCCGGCATTAAAGTAAAACCGTGGTATTACGCCGACAGCTACGTGACTGCAAAGCTTGATTGGCCAAGCCATAATAAAACATTAAGTGTATTAGCTGGAGCGAGTGGTCGCAATTTAGCGTTTGCGCCTAGCCAATTTTTACCCGCAGGGGAGCTGGGCGGAAAAGAGTTTGGAAACGAAAAAGGCGCGCTAATAGCAGGGCATAACGACACCCACTTTGCATTTTTACAACACGCCAAAGTGGGAGAGGCGTTTACTTTGCAACTGCAAAGTGGGGTGATTCAAAATTATAAGGTAACGGGGATTGAGGTTATTCATCAATCCCAAAACTCATTTTTACAAACACCTGGGCTGTATTTGCTTACCTGTTACCCTTTTGATTCACTTGCCTCGGGTACTGATTTAAGGTTGCTTGTATCTGCGCAAATGTCTTCGCCTGATTCGCTAAGCGGTATATCAACCACGAGTTCTTGATGGCGCTGGCTTACCATTACGCCAATAAATACCACAAATATGCTCAGCCATTGCCAAACGTTGAGCACTTCCCCCAAAATAATAGCTGATAAAATAAGTGTAAAAATAGGAATTAAATTAGAGTACGCAGCAGCGGTTAATACTGATACTTTGCTAATTGCATAGTTGTACATGCCGTAGCCGCCAAGGGTTACACACGAACCTAAATACAAAATGCTCATGAGCGCAGTTAAGTCGTGTTGGTTTTCGCTTGGTAGGTCGATAAAAAATAAAAACGGCGCAAAAAACAAGCTGCCGCTAATACCTTGCAACGCAATTAAAGTCAGGGGTGAGTAGCGATTAGCTAAATGTTTAATACTTACGGTATAAAATGCAGCGCACACCATCGCCATAAGCTCTAAAAAGTTACCTAGTAACGGATTAGGTGCTTGGTCGGTACTTGGTGAAAGAAGCGTAAGTAAAATACTGCCGCCAATACACAGCGTAAAACCGACAACAATGGCTTTGCTTATATGCTCTTTAAGTAATACAAAGGCAAGCAACGCAATAATAATAGGTAAGCAAGAGACAATAACACCGGCCTGCGAGGCTGATGTGTATTCCATTGCATGGCCTTCAAATAAAAAGTATAAGCAAGGCTCAGCAAGCGACATACCCACTAAATACTTCCAGTCACCTTTTAAATACTCAAACCGAATAACGTAGCGCCATAAACAAAGCGACAAAACTAACGTGGTGAGCATGCGTAAAAATATCACCAATGCAGGGTCGTAAATAGTAATGGCGTATTTGAGCGCAATAAAAGAGCTGCCCCATAAAAAGGTGGCAATAATTAAACATAAACTGGCAGGCATAGAGAGTAATTTACTTAATTTAATAAAATCAGATCCTAGCATGAAAATTTTTAACTTGTTCAAAAATACCGAGCTGGTATAAATTAATTCATCTTTAATTAATCAATAGTAAAAAGCACATGCAAAGGGAACAGGTAATAGTTGTAAAGCTTGGAACAAGCGTACTCACTGGCGGCACCGATAAGCTAGACAAAGCACATATGGTTGAATTAGTACGCCAATGCTGCGAGCTTAAAAAGCAGGGGCATCAGGTTATTTTAGTGTCGAGCGGCGCGGTAGCTGCTGGGCGCGAACAACTATTAAAACCCTGTGGCAGAAGCTTAATTGATAAACAAATGCTTGCTGCAATTGGACAAGGTCAACTTATTCATATTTGGCAGAGCTTGTTTGCTTTATATGGGGTAAATGTAGGGCAAATGCTGCTTACCCGCGCTGATGTAGACGACAGAGAGCGCTACCTTAATGCCCGCGATACACTCAATGCGTTATTAAATTACGATGTTGTGCCCATCATTAACGAAAATGACGCAGTCGCTACCAGTGAAATAAAAGTAGGCGACAACGATAATTTATCGGCACTTGTTGCTATTTTGGCTAATGCTAATAAATTATTGCTACTTACCGATCAAGAAGGGTTATTTACCAGCGATCCTCGCACCAATGCCGATGCCACCCTCATTGGTGAAGTAACACATATAAACGATGAGCTGCGCCAACTTGCTGGTGGCAGTGGTACAAACTTAGGTACTGGCGGCATGGCAACCAAATTACAAGCAGCCGACATTGCAAGGCGTGCAGGCGTTGAAGTCATTATTGCTAAAGGCGCTGGTAAAAACGTTATTTTAAAATGTATGAGTGACGAGTTACCTGGTACACGCTTTTTAAAACTCACCGCCCCAAAAGATGGCCGTAAAAAATGGCTACTAGCTGGGCCTAAAAGTACCGGCCAAATTGTTATAGATGCAGGTGCTATTAGTGCCCTTCAAAATAAAGGTGCAAGCTTACTTGCTAAAGGCGTTACTAATGCATTTGGACGTTTTGAAAGAGGCGATTTAATTGATTTAATAGATACTAAAAATCAAGTAATTGCACGTGGCTTAACGCGTTTTAGCAGTACCGAGGTAAATAAAATCAAAGGCGCACACTCAAATCAAATAGGTGAGTTACTTGAATACGATAGTGGTGCAGAAGTATTGCATCGCGACGACTTAGTATTACTTTAATACCTATTCTAAAGGATTAGTTAATAAGTATTACCTCATAACTTAGTAAATTCATGAGTATTGTCTAGACTAATAAAAGTTTAATTAGTTTAGGCAGTGTAATG
>NZ_JACJDN010000290.1:0-5037 GCF_014163565.1 Pseudoalteromonas sp. SR45-5
TGATAAAAAAGCAGCCGTAGCGGCGTCCATAGCTCGCGCTAAAGCTAAAAAAGCAGCTAAAGCATTAGAAGAAGCGGAGCAAACCGTGAGTGAAGCGCCACAAAGCGATACGCCTGCTGATGCTAAAAAAGCAGCCGTAGCGGCGGCCATTGCTCGTGCAAAAGCTAAAAAAGCAGCTAAAGCACTAGAAGATACCGAACAAACTCAGCCCCAAGAGCTACAAGTTGATAGCGCAGCACCTAAGAGTGCAGAAAGTAACACCGATGACTCATCCAATTCTACTGAAGCAGATAAACCTAAATCAGTCGACGATAAGAAAAAAGCCGCCGTGGCTGCTGCAATTGCGAGAGCAAAAGCTAAAAAGTTACAAAAAGAAGGAAATAATCAGTCATGAAATTAACCATGGCCAGTTCGCCGCATAATCACAGCCATAAATCGTTAACGCGATTAATGCTTAGCGTTATTGCTGCGTGTATTCCTGGGCTAATTGCTCAAGTTTTCTTTTTTGGAACAGGTGTACTTATTCAACTCGTACTAGCGCTTGTTGCTGTAAGCGTATTTGAAGCTGCAATAATGCTAATACGAAAGCGCCCTGTTTGGCCTGCATTAAGTGATGGCAGTGCGTGGCTTACTGCCGTGTTATTGGCATTGAGTATTCCACCACTTGCGCCTTGGTGGATAATCGTTATTGGCTGTTTATTTTCTATTGTTATAGTTAAACAGCTTTATGGCGGCCTTGGGTTTAACTTATTCAATCCAGCAATGGCGGCTTATGTACTGCTATTAGTTTCGTTTCCGGTGCAAATGACCGCATGGTTGCCTGTTACTGATTTAATAAATACGCCAATAGGCTTTGCTGATCAGCTAAGGCTAATATTCACCGATTTTACGGCCTCTGGGTTTAGCCTAGATCAAGTACGCGCAGGGGTTGATGGCCTAACAATGGCAACACCACTAGATACTGTTAAAACAGACATAGCCCACGGTTTAACCGTTACCGAGAGCATGCAAAAGCCAATATTTAACGAATGGGCTGGCCTTGGTTGGGCCTGGGTTAACTTAGGCTTTTTAGCCGGTGGTTTATACTTATTAAAAGCAAAAATTATTAACTGGCATATTCCTGTTAGTTTTATCGTAACTTTAGCTGTATGTAGTGCTATTGGTTATATCGCATCACCAGGCACAGAGCCGGGCACCCTATTTCACTTATTAAGTGGTGCCACTATGATGGGAGCCTTTTTCATAGCAACCGATCCGGTCTCTGCAGCAACAACTAACAAAGGGCGCTTAATTTATGGCGCGCTAATTGGCTTACTAATTTATTTAATTCGTACCTTTGGTGGTTTTCCTGATGCTATCGCATTTAGCGTATTACTGATTAATATTGCAGTGCCGCTAATAGACTACTACACACAGCCGCGTACTTATGGCCACGGAGCAGTAAAATGATCATTTCGTCAATGGCTAAAAATGGTGCTATTTTAACTGCGTTTGCATTAGCAACAACAGGCTTAGTTGCCTCGATCAATGCACTTACTGCCGATAAAATTGCAGAGCAAGAACAGCTACAACTTACTGCGCAGCTACAAGAAGTGCTCGACCCAAAATCGTACGACAATCAATTATCACAAGATTGCGTAGTTATTACTGACGAAAAACTAGGCCCGTACGCAAATCAAGTAATTTACCGTGCTCGTAAAAACAATAAACCAGTCGCTGTTGTTATTAGGCATGTTACGCCAAATGGCTACAGTGGCGATATTAACTTATTAACAGCGGTATTGAGCGATGGCACTATTGCTGGCGTGCGTACGACTAAACACGAAGAAACCCCTGGTTTAGGCGACAAAGTAGAAGTTAAAAAATCACTTTGGATCACAACATTTAAAAGCTTAACGGTTGAAGGCGAAGAAGACGCTCGCTGGGCTGTAAAAAAAGATGGCGGCCAGTTTGATCAATTTACAGGCGCGACCATAACGCCACGTGCTGTTGTGGGCTCTGTTAAAAATGCCGTATTGTTCGCACAAACTAATTTTGATGATATTTTTGCAGCACCTAATGCCGAATGTATGGAGGTAGCTAAATGAGTGAGTTAAAAACATTATACAAAGAAGGTGTATGGGTAAATAACCCTGCCCTTGTGCAGCTTTTAGGTTTATGTCCACTGCTTGCCGTTACCTCAACTGTAACAAATGCCTTAGGTTTAGGTTTAGCAACTTTACTCGTACTAATAGGCTCAAATGTTACCGTATCAATTGTGCGTAACTGGGTGCCAAAAGATATTCGTATACCTGTATTTGTCATGATCATCGCGGGCTTTGTAACAATAGTTCAATTACTTATGAACGCTTATACCTTTGGTTTATATCAATCATTGGGAATTTTTATCCCGTTGATTGTAACTAACTGCGCCATTATTGGCCGCGCCGAAGCATACGCCTCTAAAAATCCTGTTCATTTATCAGCATTTGACGGCTTAATGATGGGCTTAGGCTTTATGGCTGTATTGTTAGTGTTAGGAGCTATGCGCGAATTAATCGGCCAAGGTACGCTGTTTGACGGAGCCGATTTATTACTTGGCCCATGGGCACAGAGCATGCGCATAGAAGTATTTAATTTTGATAATCAATTTTTACTGGCAATTTTACCACCGGGTGCCTTTTTAGGGCTTGGGCTACTTATTGCTGCAAAAAACGTAATTGACGCACAAATAAAATCAAAACAAGTTGCACCGCCAGAGGCTGAAAAAGGCCCTCGAGCACGTGTTACTAGCTTAACTTAAGGGGAAAACGTATTAGAGCAACAATTAGCACTAATACGTTTTAAGTTGCATGAATAAAGAAAAACGTCACCAAATACTGTCGCGCCTACGCGACGATAACCCATATCCAGTTACAGAGCTTGAATATTCAAGCCCATTTGAGTTACTAGTAGCAGTAACTCTTTCAGCACAAGCAACTGATGTAGGCGTTAATAAAGCCACTCGAAAGTTGTTCCCTGTTGCTAATACACCACAAGCCATTTTAGATATAGGCCACGATACACTGCGTGATTATATAAAAACCATCGGCTTATTTAACTCTAAAGCTGCCAACGTGTACAAAATGTGCCAAATTTTGGTGGATGAACATAACAGCATCGTGCCAGAAAATCGTGAAGCCCTAGAAGCCCTACCAGGCGTTGGCCGTAAAACCGCTAATGTTGTACTCAACACAGCCTTTGGCTGGCCTGTAATAGCCGTAGATACACATATATTTCGTGTATCCAACCGTACCAAGCTTGCCATGGGTAAAGATGTTGTCGCTGTAGAACAAAAGCTTGAAAAAGTAGTACCAAAAGAATTTAAAGTAGACGTTCACCATTGGCTAATACTACACGGGCGCTACACCTGCGTAGCGCGTAAACCCAAGTGTGGCAGCTGTATTGTTGAAGACTTGTGTGAATTTAAAGATAAAACAGAGTAACTACAGGCAGCCTTGAGCGATGAGCACATATTAGTTCATTTAATTTCACTTAAAAATTTTAGAAACCTTAGTAATAGTAATACCTTAGGTAATTTGTTAAAACTATATAAAGTAGATTAATGAGCGTTAAGTCGGCAGAAATATGCGCGATGAGCGCACTATTAAATTTTTAGGTAACTCAAGTATGTTCAGTATCGTCAGCAAAATGAACAACAACATTAAGATAGGATATATGTATCTGGTACTTGGTGTTCTGATGTTTTTGGGTGGCTTGTATATTACTAAAAGTACGTCAGATTTTATCGACAACGCATTATCAGCAAAAGGCACTGTAATTGAGTTAATTCGAAAAGACGACTCGCTATATCCTGTAGTAAGCTTCATGGATGAAACTGAAAAACAACATACTTTTGAGTCTAATTATGGTTGTAGTCCCGCTTGCTATAAAGAACAAGAGCAAGTAACCGTTCTTTATAGCGGTGGTAATGTTAAAGCTCCTGTAATAAGTGGGTTTATGTCCTTATGGTTACCAAGTCTGCTTTTGTTAGGCATAGGCATTAGTTTTATTGTTGTAAGTCTATTCCAAATAAAAAGGTTACGGGGCAATATAGCGCAAAGCGTTGCCTAACAACATGCCCTAAGGTGGACGACCAGTAAAATCAGCTATTAATTACAAATTTTAAAAATGGTGGACCTCAGTTCTTTTAGCCAACAGCAATTTGCCGCTTAAGACAGCATTCTACGCTTAGTCTAGTTCGGTTGTGATTCACTATTAGGAGTAAACTTTGAATAAAGGGATTTTGTTATTTCTACTCACCGTACTTTGTACCATTAATTCTGCGAACTCCACTGAGACAACTTGGAAAACCCAAGGTTATGGTTACGTTTTTCATACTGTGGACAATAAAACAACAGCCTTTGATTTAACAACTAAGCATTGTTTGGAAAACCACTTTATCACCGATGAGTTTGAACAAATCTCGTTCATTGAAGAAACAAAAAAAGTGAATAAAGATACTCGCTTACTTAACTTTGGTGGTTTGTTTCCGTTAAAGCTAACGAAATTAGATAGTTTACCCGCTCAATGTCAATCCGAAAAAATTGTTAGTATTAAAGACAAAAACTATGAATTTAATGCCAATATTGTTCTTGACGTTCTAATGAATAATTTTGAAGAGCACTATGCATTTTCAAAAGATAAAAATATTAATTGGGTTGAGCAGAGAAAACTTTGGCAAAAAAGAATAACCTCAAAAACTACGCAAGATGAGCTATTTAGTATCATAGATGACTTTCTTAAAGAATTACGCGACGGTCATGCCATATTACTCAATCAAGATCTTGATAGGCTTTCACATTACTCACCAAGAAAGTGGTCATTTTGGGATGAATTAAAAGCGCACTCAGAAAACTACCCTGAATACTCAACTTACTGGGAATTACATACCGCATTAATTGAAAAGTCTCAGGAAAACATTATCAATTACATTGATAAAAACTATTCCACTCTTCAATATCACGATAATTTTACCTTAGCAAAAACGCCTCAAAATATTGCCTATTTAAAAATAAG